>CAXRBM010000067.1:0-14360 GCA_964228675.1 Gemmatimonadaceae bacterium | reverse complement strand
GCGCGCGCCTGGGCGATCGGCGCCAGCGCGGGGCGATCCTCATGATCGGAGCCGAAGGCCCCGACGACGAAACGCTCGAAGGCGAGACCGATCGCACCGAGCTTGAGCTGCGCGCCGCGGACGACATTCCCGGTGAGCAGGCCGAGCACCAGATCATCGGCGGCCTCGACGGCGTCGACGACCGTGTGGATGCCCGGAAGGGGGCGCGTCTCGCCGAGGTGATGCTCGAGCTGTTCGAGATAGTGCGCGATCACCGTCGGCATCCGCGCCTCGATCACCGCATCATCGAAGCCGGCATGCCGCATCGACTCGCGCACGATCCACGGATCGGTCTTCCCGTCGTAGCGCATCGTGGGGGGGCCACTGTGCCCGAAGTGGGTGCTGAGCGCGCGCTCCATCGCGCGGCGTCCCGCCCCACCACTCAGGAGCAGCGTGCCATCGATATCGAAGAGGACGACGGTCTTCACGTCCGGGCCAGATACAACCCGCCGATGACCGAGGCCGCACCGATCCCCTGCACGAGGGTCGGGACCTCACCGAGCACCGCCCAGGCGAAGAGCACCGCGACGATCGGCTGCAGGTTGGAGTACATCGAGGTGCGCGTGGGCCCGAGATGGTGGACGCCGCGATACCAGAAGAGGTAGGCGATCACCATCGCGAGGATTCCGGAGTAGGCGACCGCCCCCCAGGTGGCGAGCCCGATGGCATCCCATTCGGTGCGGAGCAGCGCGGGAGCGGCGAAGGCGAAGAGCGGAATCACCCCGCCGAGCAGGGTCCAGGCCGCGACCTGCACCGCCTCGTTCCGCTTGGCGAGCGGAAGGAGCCCACTCGTGTAGAAGGCCCACGCGATCACCGCGCAGAGGACGAGGAGGTCGCCGATGAGATGACCCGTGCCGTCAGCGCTCAGGCTCCCGCCGACGACGAGCATCACCCCGCTGATGGAGGCGACGATCCCCCAGATGGCGCGCGGGGCCAGACGCTCATGCCCGAAGGCGCGCGCGACGATCGCGACCGCCGCAGGACTCGCCGCGACGACGAGCGCCGCGGTGCCGGCGCGCGTGCGCGAGAGCCCCGAGACGAAGAAGAGCTGGTAGATGCAGTGCCCGATGACGCCGAGCCCCATCAGACGCCACCGATCGGCGAGGCTCGGGAGCGCGCCGGCCCCGAGGAGCGCCATCGACAGCAGCACGGCACATCCCAACCCCATGCGCAACGCGTTGTACGCGAGGGGCTCCATCATCTGCGTGCCATACTTCATGACCGAGAAGTTCACCCCCCAGATCACCGCCATGGCGACGAGGCCGATCTCCGTGGTGTGGAGACCCAACCAGCTACGGGATGTGGTGGGGGCGGGTGTCTGCGGCATCCTGTGAAGTCTAACGGGGGTCCGGGCCCCACCCCTATCTTTCCCCGATGCACGTCTCCTTCGCACTCTTCGCCGACGCCGCCAACATCTCCCAGGAAGGGAAGTTGAACATCCTCGGGGTGTTCGATGCCCTCCAGGTCGCCGCCCTCCCCGCCGTCCACCCTCGTGCCACCATGGTGGTTCGCCTGAAGGCGCACGCCGAGGACGCCGGACGGCACACGCTGGGGTTCAGCTGGGTGGGACCCGGGGAGCAGGAGCTCTGGTCGTCGTCAGGGGAGCTCGAGGTGGGCCCTCCGCCGGCGGGCGCCGTCGAACTCGACGTCCCGGTGATCGCGGCGATCGACCTGCCGGTGCAGGTCGCCGGGACCCACGCGATGCGGGTGATCCTCGATGGCGAGCTCTGCGCCGAACTGCCGTTGCATGTACGCGGGGGATCGACGACCCTCCCGCCGATGGGCGCGCTGGTCTCGTAACTAGTCGGCGAGCCCAGGGACACCATCGCGTCCTCGGGCCAGTCGCACCGCCCGCTCGATCGCGGCTTCGACGGCGGCGACGGCGAGCATCTCCCCCTGCGCAACGGACGCGCGGGGCCCCTCCATCGGCGCGAGGGCGAAGATGATGTCCCCGTCCACCCGCGTCCCCGCGGGGGTGATGCGGCGGTGATAGGCCGCGGTCGCGGCTTGGGCGATCCCCTGCAGCTCAAGGCGCGTGAAGGCGGCATCGAGCGCGACGACCGCCAAGGTGGTGTTCGGCGCGAGCCCAGCACCACGCGAGATGCCCGGTGCCGCGAGCTCCCCCGCGGCGATCGCCCGCGCGGTATCGATGAATCCGCCATCGCTCCGACGTGCCCCCGCGATGATCGCCCCTGCCGCATCGCGCACATCGCCGTAGGCATTCACCGCGACCAGCGCCGCCGCCGCACACCCATCGCCCTCGCGCACCGCGAGCGCGAACCCGCCGCGCATCGCCTGCGCCGGCCCGAACGCCTTCCCGACGGTGAGCCCAGTGCCCACCCCGACCGACCCCTCCGCGATCCCATCGCTCGTCGCCGACGCGCATGCCGCCTCCGCCATCTCGACGGTCGGGCGCGCATCGAAACGACCGATCGGCTCAAGGTCGAAACAGACCGCCGCCGGGACGATCGGCACCACCCCGCCCCCCACAGGGAAGCCGCGCCCTGCGCGCTCCATCCATCGCATCACACCGGCGGTGGCATCGAGCCCATAGGCCGAACCGCCACTCAGGAGGATCGCATCGACCCGCTCGACGAGATGCCCGGGCTCGAGGAGCGCCAGCTCACGCGACCCCGTCGCGCGCCCGATCACCGCGCAAGCGGCGCGATGCGGCGCATCGATCCCACGGATCACCGTGCACCCCGTGCCACCGGCCACATCGGTGGCATGTCCGACCGCGAGGCCGAAGCGGCGCAGCGAGTCACTCATGGCGTCCCCGACGCACTCGGGGCACGCGGCACCTCACCCATCGGCCCTGCCCCGGACTCCGCCACGCAACGCGCGCACGCGTTCACCCCCGCGAGGTTGCAGAGCTGACAGATGAAGGTCCCGCACCTCTCGCAGGGGGATCCCTCCGAGGCGCGCTCCGTCCGCCCACAGGCCCGACATACCATCTGGTCACCGTCCATGTGTCCCCCTCGATAAGACCCGACGTCGAACGATACCCGGGTCAGAAGCGCCACGCCCAGAAGAGATCGACGCCCCACTGCTGCGGGGTCGGGACGAACCCGCGGGCGCTCACGTTCTGCGCGCAGAGGACCGCGCTCGTCGGAGGTTCGACACCGGCCGAGAGGGTCAGCTGCGGGCGGATGATGTAGTCGAGCTTCACGCCGATGGAGTTGGCGAGCGAGGCCGCCGTCCCCGTCCCGCCCCCGGACACGAACTGCCCGACCTGGCAGAGGCCAGCATCGAGACGCACGAAGGTGTTATCGTTGATCGCCTTCGCGCAGTTGAAGCGCATCCCCTCGAGCACGCTCGACCCGACGTTCGCGAGTCCCTTCTGCTTCTGATCCGCCGACGAGGTGGAGAGCACGGCATCGTCGCAGAGCCCCCCCGCCGCCTTGCCGCTCAAAAAGCCACCGAGCGACCCGATGAGCACACGGGCCGCGGTTGACGTGTAATCCGTCGGTTCGGCGCCGATCTCGAAGCTCGGACCACCGGTGACGAGATAGCTGATGAGATCGGCATTCTTGACGCGCGCCGAGTCCGGCGTGGTGAGCGCGAGGGTGGGCTCCAGGAGCGTACCGCCGATCTGGACCCGGATACGTACGTCGGGCTGCGACCCCTGCTTGCTGTACTGCCGGATGGTGTGGATCGCGGAGATGTCGAGCGTGGGATTGAGCTCGGGTTCGCCGAAGAACTCCACCTCTCCGCGCTCGAGCTCGAACTTCCGGCTCACGGGACCGAGGTTGAGGGTGTAGGTGCCGCGCACCGTCTGCAGGGCGCCGGTCAATGCGAGTTGCGTCTCCGCACTCGCCCGACCACGCTCGGCGCGGCTCCGCGTGATGTTGACGGCACCCCCGAGGAAGATGTTGGCCTCGTCCTTGGAGAAGAGACGGACGTCGCGGCCCATGCGGACCGGGACGTTCCGGATCTGAAGGTTGTCGATGAAGGAGGAGGATCGCGCGGGGAGGAGGCGCTGCGCGGCGACACTCGAGTCGGCGGCACCGAAGCGGTCGAAGGCCTCGAGCGAGACCACGTTCTTGGTGGCGACCTCGGGGATCGTCACGAGCGCGCGCTCGACGGTGACGCCCCCCGTGAGGGTCCCTGCCGCAAGCGAGCCGGCGAGCCGGAGGCTGTCCGAGACATCCACATCCGCGACGCCGCGGACGTTGTAGACATGGAAGTTGCTGGCGCGGACCGAGATATCGAAGCGTGGGTTCTCACGATCGGCGAAGGTGAGCCAGCCGGCGATGCTGCCCCGGCCGTTACGCCCATCGGAGCGCGAGTTGGCGCTCACGCGGCGGATCGCGATGCTGTCGCCGACGAGCGCGATGTCCGCCGTCACGTCGCGCCAGGTCACATCCCCGAGCGGGGTGAGGAGGAGATTGCCGTTCCGCACCACGAGTCCCCCATTCACCTGAGGCTTGGCCCAGGTCCCACCGACATCGAGGTTGAGGGCGAAGGTCCCGGGGTCGGTCGCTCGGGGCGCGGTATAGAGGTCGAAGAGTCCCAAGCTCACCGAGTCACTGCGCACCCTGACCATGAGCGGCGCCGCCTCCGCGATCCCCGCCGCTCCGCCATCGAACCGCAATCGGATCGGGAGATCGGCTTCGGCGCGCAGATCGGCGACCGGCCGGCGTCCGAGCCGGGCCGTGAGCCGCATACCGTCGGCGCCGCCCTGCGCGGTAGCGGCGAGCGAATCGATCCGCACGCCCCCGATCAGGGCCTCCCGCACGGAGGCGCGGGCCGTGAGCCGCGGGGTGGCCCGCGACCCGCGCAGCTCAGCGTCGAGGTCGACGAGTCCCTCCTGCGTCCCCGTGACCTGGAGGAGTTCGGCGAGGTCCGCCACCGGTACCTGACGCGCGACGGCGCGCAGGTCGATCGGCCCGACGAGGGGGAACGCTCCCTCCACGCGGAGCTCCGCACCGCTCCCGCCGCGCACGACGATCGGGTCCAGGGTGAGCCCCTCCGCACGCTGGGTGATCTGTGCACTGGAGGTGAGCGTCCATCGCTGCAGTCCCGTGGCGATCACGAGGGAGTCAAGCCCGAAGTGGGTAGCTCCCTCCTGTGGGGTGATGCGGCCCCGGGCGCGGGCGAGTGTCCCACTCGTGCCCGTCATCTGCAGGTCCAGCTGCGTGACCCCACTGCTGTCCAGCGCAGCGCGGGCGAAGGTGCGAGAGAATCCGAGCCCGGCCGCTTCGACCGTATCGGCGCCGAAGGAGAGGGTGCCGATCGGACGACGCGGCAAGCCGAGGACGGTGAGGCGGCCATCGATGCGCCGCGCGGTGCTTCCGGCGAGAAGGAGCCCCTCGCCATCGAGGGCGGTGCGCACCGTGAAGTCGCCGATCCATCCCTCGGCGACGCCATCAAGGCGGAGGCGGCCGGCGATCGAATCGCTGGCCTCGGTGGTCACCCATCGGCGAAGCCCGCCGAGGGAGTCGATGCGTGCCCGTACGAGGACCGAGTCACGGACCGGGGAGTGGAGACCGAGCGCGCCGGAGGCACTGAGGTCGAGCGCGGTGCTTTCCAGAGCGACCGTGTCGATCATCATCGCCCCGTCGCCGAAGCGGAGGCGCGCGCGTCCGCCGAAGATCCGGACCCCCTCGATCTGCGACCGGGTGAGGTCAAGGGCCGCCTCGCCCATGAGGTCGGGAAGCGAATCGCCACCGAGATCGGTGGTCAGGCGAAACGAGACGACGCCGGCGGGAAGGGTCGTGTCGGCGAAGGCGAGCCGCGGTCGGAAGTCGGTGACCGTGCTCTGGGCGGTGACACGATAGAGCGGTGCCTGGACATCGAGGATCAGCGCCGCATCGAGCCGTCCCGAGGCCCCGTCGAGCTGCGTGGTGATGGCGAGACTGTCGGCGCGACCCACGAGTCGGATCGGGCCCGAGTAGTTGTCCCGTAGCGT
Source organism: Gemmatimonadaceae bacterium (assembly GCA_964228675.1). Classification (GTDB taxonomy): domain Bacteria; phylum Gemmatimonadota; class Gemmatimonadetes; order Gemmatimonadales; family Gemmatimonadaceae; genus Pseudogemmatithrix. The sequence continues at coordinate 8,410 of CAXRBM010000067.1, read as the reverse complement.
GACCTCGGGGAGGGAGCGCGCGAGGGTCCCGAGGGCGATCGGTGTCACCAGGAGGCTCGCATCGATGCTCGGCACGGTGCCGAGGGAGAGACGCCCAGCCCCGACCACCTGCGACGGCGTAGCCTCGCCATCGCGATGGACGAGATCGAGGTCGCGGAACTGGAGCGTAGGCCACGCGGCGGAGAGTCGGACGGACGCCACCACCTGCCCTGCGAGACGCGGGAGCGTGGAATCGATGGCCTGTACGGTGCGGAGATCGAGCGAATCGACTCGGACGGTCACGCCACGGAAGACCGGCGTCTCGGGGCGCGTGAGATCGAACTCGCCACGGAACTGCGCACTACTCACGGCCCCATCCACGCGACGATCCCGGAAGGTGAAGGCAGCGCGATCGACGACGAAGCGATCCAGGCCCCCCCCCGCCGCACGCACGCGGCCGGTGATGGTCCCGTCGAACGGGAGCGCGGTCTTGGTGATGGCGCTGACGAGTGCGAGGTCGATGGGAGCGGCCTCGAGCAGGAGATCGCGCACCACCGGATCCCCCGCCCCCACGACGACGGTGAGACCGCCCCGGACGCGCGACCCGCGCGCGCGCGCCTCGAGCGCCGAGAGGGCGACCTCGATCCCGCCTGCGGCGTCGGCGGCCTCGCGGAGCTCCACCACACCGCGGGCACTCCCCTCCGCAGGCACGAACGCGGAGAAGGGGCGCAGATCCTCGAAGCCGATCGAATCGCCATCGATGCGAATCCGCATCCTCGGGGTCGAGTCGCCCCACGCCACGAACCCCTGCACCCGGGCCCGCGAGTGCGCGAGCCGGAGACGCGGGAAGTCCAGCCAGAGCGAGTCGGCCCCGACGCGCACCGATCCCCCAAGCTCTCGCACCGTGAGCGGGAGGGCGCGCTCCTCGAGGGACGCCTGGGCGAGGGTGAGGGCGAGACCCAGTGAGTCGGGATGGGCGAGGCGGATGCGCGGGATGTCAGCATCGATCGCCGCCCACTCGAGGGGCGCGGTGGCGGCGTCCGCCATCGCGAGGCGGACGGCACCGTCGCGCACGGTGACCTGCTCCAAGACGATCAGGTTCGCGAACTCCCCGCGGCCCCGATGCTTGGCCGGCTGCTCGGAGGGCGGGAAGGTCCGAGCGATGTTCCAGACGCCGGTGGGGCCCTCACGTAGGTCGAGTCGCGGGCGCGCGAGGGTCATGGAGCGCACGAGGATCTGACCGTCGAGGAGATCACGGGGATCGAAGGTGACGCGGATGGGACCGGTGGTGACCAGGGGACCATCGTCGAGGTCGCGGATCTCGAGCGAGTCGATGGTCAGGTCGGTGATGAAGGTCCCGTCGAGGGTCCCGATGTGGACGCGCCCTCGCACGGCGAACCCGACGCCGAGCTCCACGCCCTGCCGGATCAGCTCACGCCCCCGTGCCCCCTGCGTCAATGCCACGAACCCGCCCACGACCCCTGCGCAGAGACAGAACATCAGCAGAGCACTGATCACGAGGACGAGGCGGCGGCGGAGATCCATGCTAGAACGCCTGCCCGATCGCGAAGGCGAAGGTGAGGCGGCTCAGGAAATTCTCGGCGCGCGACGGCTGGTACGTGCCCGGGCATGCGCCGGCCGCCTGTACGACGCGCGCGATCCCGTCTTCGAGCACCTTGCTCACGGCGAGGGTGTTGCCAGGGCTCACACAGTAGAGGGCGCCCCCCTCGGTGAGGGGGGCATCGAAGTATGCCGCGCCGGCCGTGGGACGGTATCGGTTGTAGCCGACGTCAGCACGGATCTGGCCGACCGGCGTCCGAACGCGGACCCCGAATCCGGGGGTGACCGCCAACGTGGTGAAGCGCAGACGCTCCACGCCGACCCCACGGTTCCAGACGCGCCCCGCATCCGCGAACGCGACGAGACTGAGCAACTCCGGGAAGACGGGGCTGGCGAAGCGGAGTTCGATGTTCCCGACGACCATCGCGTTGCCGCCGGTGGGGACGGCGCGCCGTCCCCCGGAGTCGCTCGCCTGGAAGTACACCGTGTCCCCGACATCGAAGCCACTGACCCTGGTCCCGGCCACACTCACCGTGTCATAGACCTCGGGGATGTAGACGGCGGGGCCGAGTTCGTTCTGCCGGAAGCCACGCACGGTGGTCGGTCCGCCCGCGAAGAGGCGCTCCTGCGCCGGCACGAACCGCTCCGTAGCATCGATCGCGAAGGTGGGCCCCACAACGCCGCCGACGCGCAGGCGCATCGCGAGGACGATGTCGTCCGAGATGCGGCGGTAGACCGAGCCATCGAGGGAGAAGCGCGCGAACTCGAGTGCGGCATCGGAGCCGACGAACTTGGAAGCGTAGCGGATGTCGCCCCGCGCGACGATCCCACGCGAGGGATCGATCGCATCGTCGGTCTGCGCATAGCTCGTCGCGGCGCTCACCACGGCGAGGCGCTGGAAGCGCTGGAGCGCCTCACGATCGGCGGCGATGCAGGCGTTGAAGACTGCGCAGAAGAGCGCGGGCTGCGCCTCGGTGCGTCCGAGTTCGATGCTGTAGCCGAGATTGAGGGACCGCGCCGCGGCCGCGCGCGAGAACGAGGCGCTGACCCCGATCGGGGCCTCGCGCAGGAAGGCGCGATACTCGCCACGACGCTCCTGATAGAGCGTGTAGGTCGGGACGAAGCGGGAGCGAAAGATGAACGGCTGGGTGACCGTGGTGCTGATGTAGTAGTTGAGCGTCTCGCTATACGGGTCGCGACTGGTGAGCCCTGGGCAGAGTTGGTCTGCGCCGATCTTGGAGACGCGGGCGCGGAGCTCGAGCCGCGAGGCGGTCTGGAAGATGTTGTGGCGGGTGAGCTCCGCCGTGGTGCGCACGCAGTCGAGGTTCGCCATCCCGGCACCGAAGCGCGCATTCCCCAGCGCGGCCTCCGTGACCTCGATCTCGACGGGGAGCACGGAATCGGCGTTCGCGAGCAACGGGCGCACCTCGACGCTCGCGAAGGCCTCGCTCTGGTAGAGGAGTCGCTTCGCGCGCTCGAGCTGTCGCTCCCGATAGAGCTCCCCGGTGCCGAGCCCCGCGAGGTTGCGCACCGCCCCGGTCGAGATCTCTGGCGGTGTGCCGTCCGGACCGCTGCGGAGGATGCGGATCTCCCCGAGACGCCGCCGCGGGCCCGGCGCCACATCGAACCGCACCGTCGCCCGCCGCTCGAGGAAGCGGATGTCGTACCCGAGGAAGGCCTCCGCCTCCGGATAGCCGGTGTTCCGCAGACGCCGCGTGATCGTGTCGAGCGTCGCGCGATTGGCATAGCGATCGAAGGGTTCACCGATTGCGGTGGGGAGTCCGCGCTGGACGGTGAGCGCCTCGGGGACCTCGTCGAGCCCATCGACTAGGACGCGGTCGACGAGGATCGGCTCCCCCTCGGTGATATCGAACCGGATCGTGACCGCCTCGTCGCGGACCCGCATGACGACGGTGTCGACCTGCACCTCGACGAAGCCGTGGTTCCGGTAGAAGACCCGCAGGCGCTCCACGTCGCGCGGGAACTCGCGCGGGGCGAGGCAGTGCCGTACGCCGAAGTAGCGTGTGGTACGCCGCAACCACGACGACGGGGTGGTCACGATCCCGAGGAGCAGTTCGTCGTCGGTGAAGGCCGCATTCCCACTGAAGCGGACCTCCCGCACCTCCGTGTCCCCGCGCTCGCACCGGGTCTCCTGCGCGCCGGCGACCTGCGCGGCGAGCATCAGCCCCATCACCGTCGCGAGCCCCGGTGCCAGACGCATCGACTAATCGTCCTTCTGCCCGAAGACCGCGAGGTTCGAGGAGTGCCCCGGATTGACCTTCTTCTCAGGGTAGATCCAGTGCACCGCCTGATTCACCGCCATGCTCGCCTCGGCGAATCCCGTCGCGATGAGCTTGAGCTTCCCCGGATAGGTCGTGATGTCCCCCGCGGCCCAGAGCCCCGGCCGCCCCGTCGCCATCGTCTGATCGACGACGATCTCGTCCTTCTCGAGGGTGAGCCCCCACTCCCCGAGCGGGCCCAAGTCGCTCACGAAGCCGAGCATGGGGAGGACCACGTCGCAGGGGACGCGCCGCGTGGTCTTGGCCTTGGTGTCCTTGAGCTCGAGCGCCACGATCCGCTCCCCCTCGGCATGCGCCTCGGCGTGCACCTCGGCGAGCTCATGGAAGGTGTGCACCGCGACCCGTCCCTCGGCCGCGGCCGCCATCACCTGATCGACCGTCGCCTGATGCGCGCGGAAGCGATCGGTGCGATGGACGAGCGCGATCGAAGCCGCGATCCCCTGGAGCTGATGGGCCCAGTCGAAGGCGGAGTCGCCCCCACCGATGATCACGACATGCTTGCCGGCGTAGGCCTGCGGCTCGAGGACCAAGGGATCGATCCCGCGCCCGTACCAGGGCTCGGCGCAGGGCTGCGGGAGCTTGCGCGGGGAGAACGCACCGATCCCCGCCGCGATGATCACCGCGCGCGAGGGGAAGCGATCGGTCTCGGTGACGAGGGTGAGGAGCCCATCGGCCTCCTCGAGTGCGACGACGCGCTGGCCACAGTGGATCGGCTGACCGAACTGCCCCGCCTGCGCGGTGAGGGCCGCCACGAGGTCCTTCGCGAGGACCTTGGGGAATCCGGCCACATCGAAGATGAACTTCTCGGGGTAGAGCGCGGCGAGCTGCCCGCCGGGCTGCGGGAGGGCGTCGATGATTTGCGCGGAGGCCCCGCGCATGCCCGCATAGAAGAGCGCGAAGAGACCGGCCGGACCTGCGCCGATGATGGAGAGGTCCCGGGTTGCATGTGATGCCATAAGAGGGAAATGTCGCCCCCGATGGGTCGGGGGAGCAACACTCGTCGCCCTCCGTCCTGCCTCCCCACCGCATGGTCCGGGAGGCCCGGGTTAGATTGGGGGATGACGCTCAAGATCTACACCAAGACCGGTGACGACGGGGACACCGGACTCTTCGGCGGCGGCCGAGTCGCCAAGGACCATCCGCGGGTCACCGCCTACGGCGAGGTCGACGAACTCAATGCGGTGATCGGGCTCGCGCGCTCGATCGAGATGATGCCGCGGATCGACGAGGTGCTCGCCCCGGTGCAGCGCGACCTCTTCGCGCTCGGGGCGCTCCTCGCGACCCCTGACCATGAGAAGATGAAGGAGCAGCTGGTGAAGGCCCGCATCTCCGATGCGCGCATCGCGCAGCTCGAGCAGGCGATCGACGATGGCGAGGGGGAGCTCGAGCCGCTCACGGCGTTCATCCTCCCGGGTGGGACACCAAAGGCGGCCGCGCTCCATGTGGCGCGCACGGTCTGCCGCCGCGCGGAACGGGCGGTGATCCACCTGCAGCGCGACACCGAACTCCCGCAGATCGTGGTGGTCTATCTCAACCGCCTCTCGGACCTCCTCTTCGTGCTGGCGCGTGTCGCCAATCGCCGGGCGGGCGCCGGTGAGGTGACCTGGTAGGGTGAGCGTGGCGCGCACGTTGCACGGCGCGCGGATCGTCATCGCGCAGGATCCGCCCGAGGCGCTCGGGCGTGCGATCGCGGCGCAGTGGCCGGCGCATCGCGTGGTGATCCTCGCGGACGCCACCGTCGCTGCGCTCCACGGCCAGCGCATGCGCTCGGCGCTTGCCGCCGACGCCCTCCTGACCTTCCCGGCAGGCGAGGCCTCCAAGACCCGTGAGACGTGGGCATCGCTCACAGATGCGCTCCTTGAGCGCGGGTGCGGTCGCGACACGGTGCTCGTCGCCCTCGGTGGCGGCGTGACCGGCGACCTCGCCGGCTTCGTCGCCGCGACCTATCTCCGTGGCGTCCCCTTCGTGCAGTGCCCCACCTCGCTCCTCGCGATGATCGATGCCGCGATCGGCGGCAAGTCCGGTGTCGACACCCCAACCGGGAAGAATCTCGTCGGCGCGATCCATCACCCGGGGATCGTCTGGATCGATCCGACCTTCCTCGCGACGCTCCCGCTCGCGGCGCGGCGCGAAGGACTCGCCGAGGCGATCAAGCATGGGGTGATCGCCGATGCCGGTTATCTCGAGTGGCTCCACGCACAGATGCCGGCGCTCGTGGATGCGGCGCCCCTCCCGCGCGAGACCGCCAACGAACTCGTGGAGCGCTCGGTCGCGATCAAGTGCGAGGTCGTCGCCGCCGACGAGCGCGAGGCGCATCGGCGGCAGGTGCTCAACTTCGGTCATACGATCGGGCATGCGATCGAGCAGGTCTCGGGGTTTGCCATCGCGCATGGGGAGGCGGTGGCGATCGGGATGGTGGCCGAGGCGCGGCTCGCCGTGCGGCTCGGCCTCGCGGCGGCCGCGGTGCCAGGGCGGATCATCGAGGTCGTGCGCGCCGCGGGACTGCCATCGGCGCTCCCGCTGTCACTGGACCGCAGCGCGCTCCTTGGCGCGACGCGACACGACAAGAAGGCACGCGCGGGCATGATACGATTCGCCCTGCCCGCGGCGATCGGGCAGATGGCGGGGGCCGACCAGGGGTACGGGATCCCGGTGGAGGAGGCCGCGGTCCGCCAAACCATCGCAGAAATGTGAGATGGCTTAAGACGTTACCTGACAACGTCTTACAGGATACACACAGCCAGGGGTCATCTCTGGCACGCTTTTTGGCTGTTGACCGTCATTCCGTTTCATCTGTACCCTGACGGTCCCGGCGGCTCGATGCGCCGGTCCGACGTCCCAGTAGCGGTTCGAGTAGGCGACTCCCGGCGCCGGTTCCTCCAACACGCGGTCGATGGGGTGGGTATGCACGCAAGTGAGACGAGAGCGAAGGGGTATTTCCGTTCGGCCCCCTCCTCAGCCTTCGATCAGTATCTCCTCGACATCCAGAAACTCCCGTTGATCAGCGATGCCGCCGAGGAGAAGCGCCTCGCTCGGCTCGCGCAAAAGGGGGATGAGGCCGCCGCCGAGCGGCTCGTGACCGCGAACCTCCGATTCGTCATCAGCTATGTGAAGAAGTATCAGGGCCATGGCCTCGACCTCTCCGAGCTCGTGGCGATCGGGAACGAGGGGCTGCTCAAGGCGGTTCGGAAGTTCGACCCTGACCAGGGTGTGAAGTTCATCTCATACGCCGTATGGTGGGTGCGTCAGGCCGTCCTGAAGGCCCTCGCGGAACAGACGCGCTCGGTGCGCATCCCGCTCAACCAGAACTCGCAGCTGATCAAGCTCTCACGTGCGGAGATGGTGTTGGCGCAGGTGCTGCGCCGCGACCCGACGGATGCTGAACTGGGGCGCATGCTCGATGAATCGCCCGAGACGATCCGCTCCTCCAAGTCGATGTCGGGGACCGAGGTCTCGCTCGATGCCCCCGTCGATCGCTCCGACCGCGACGCGAGCACGCTCGGTGACCGCTTCACCGGCGCCGACGGTGTGGAGATCGAGGAACGGACCGACACCAAGATGATGCGCGAGTGCATCGACCGCGTCTTCCGCCAGTATCTGACACCGCGCGAGCGGAAGATCCTCAACCTCTATTATGGGCTCGACAGCGGCGCCGAGGCGATGACGCTGGAGCGGATCGGGGCACTGATGGGGGTGACGCGGGAGCGGATCCGTCAGATCCGCGAGCGCGCCTTCGACAAACTCCGTACCTGTCCCGAAGGCCGGAATCTCGCGGGGTTCTGGGCCGTCACCTGACGGACGCCTGACCGGGTGGCGACGCTCGCCACCGCCTTGGAGCAGATCGTGGGGGCCGCGCACCTGCTGAGGCGGCCCCCTTCGCTCCTGGTCTACCGATCCGACGGCCTCCCGGGGCACCGAGCGATCCCGAGTCTCGCCGTCTTCCCGGGGACGCGTGACGAGGTGATCCGCGTGGTGCGCGTGTTGGCGGAGGCCGGCGCCCCCTTCGTGGCGCGTGGCGCAGGCACCGGACTCTCGGGCGGCGCCCTCGCCGACGGGATCGTGCTACTGGGACTGCATCGCCTGAAGGGGATCCTCGCGATCGACGCCGACGCGCGGACGGCGACGGTGGAGCCCGGCGTGGTGAATGCGACCCTCTCCAAGGCGGTCGCGCCCCTCGGCCTGCACTACGCCCCAGACCCCTCCTCGCAGAGCGCCTGCACGATCGGTGGGAACATCGCGGAGAACGCCGGGGGCCCGCACTGCCTCAAGTACGGGGTGACACTCGACCATGTGGTGCGCGCCACCGTCGTGCTCCCCGACGGCGAGGTGATGACACTCGATCGCGGCGAGGGGACGGGCTACGACCTGCTCGGGGCCTTCGTCGGGAGCGAGGGGTGCTTCGGTGTGGTCCTTGACGTGACGGTGCGGCTGACGCCGATCCCCGAAGGGGTGATCACGCTCCTCGCCGACTTCACGAGCGTGCGCGCCGCCGCCGATGCGACCTCACGGATCATCGCGGCGGGGATCCTCCCCGCGGCGCTCGAGCTGATGGACCATGCGACGATCGAGGC
>CAXRBM010000066.1:0-30558 GCA_964228675.1 Gemmatimonadaceae bacterium | reverse complement strand
GGCCCGACCCTCAAGGGAATCGGACGCGTGGCCATCCCCACCGGCATCCTTCGCGTGCTCTCCGACTCCGCCGGTGGCACCGCCGAACTCGTCACCCAATTCGATCAGGTCGCCACCGATCAGGTCGTCGTCCCGGCCTGGACCACGCCCGCGGTGAAGGATTCGATGCCCATGCCCGTGACGGCGGGGCCGACGACCGCCGTGCTCTGGATCGCGGGGGATGCGCTCCTCCCTGCGCCGGGAGCGGCGATCCTGCTCTCGCGTGGCTCGGGTGAGGGGCTGCGTGTGGGCGATCAGGTCGTGCTGGCTCGGCAGGATCGGCCCGCGAGACGTCGGGCCCCGATGCCGGAGCCGGTCGACATCGCCGTCGCCCAGGTGGTGCGGGTCACGCGTGCCGGCGCCAGCGCCGTGCTGCTCAGTCAAGTGCAGGGAGCGATCGCCGTCGGGATGACGGGGCGCGTCACCGCGCGACTCCCCTGAGCGCTCCCGCCCACCGGGGCGGGGGGCCTATCTTTGTGGAATGACCACACGACGCGCGCTCGTCACCGGGGGAGCTGGGTTCATCGGCTCCCACGTCTCCGACGCCCTGCTCGCCGACGGCTGGGCCGTCACCGTCCTCGATGACCTCTCCAGCGGCAAGCGGGAGCAGGTGCCCGCCGAGGCGACCTTCGTCCACACCGACATCCGCTCGCCCGAGGCCGCGGCCTGTGTGCGCGACGGCGGCTTCGATCTGATCTGTCACCTCGCCGCGCAGATGGATGTGCGGAAGAGCGTCGCCGATCCTGGCTTCGACGCCGACGTGAACATCAAGGGGTCGCTCAACCTGATCGAGGCGATGCGTGCATCAGGACGAAAGACCCGCTTCGTCTTTGCGTCCACCGGTGGGGCGGTGTACGGCGATCTCGTCACGCCGCCGAACCTCGAGCGCTTCCCGAAGGATCCCGACTCACCGTACGGGATCGCGAAGTACGCCGTGGAGCTCTACCTCGGCTACTACGCGCGCATCCATGGGCTCGATTACGTGGCGCTCCGGTTCGCGAACGTCTACGGGCCGCGTCAGGATCCGCATGGGGAGGCGGGAGTCGTCGCGATCTTCTGTCAGCGCCTGAAGGCCGGGACCCCGCTCACCGTCTTCGGGGATGGTGGACAGACCCGCGACTACGTCTACGTCGGGGACGTGGCGCGCGCGCACCTGCGTGCCGCGGCGCTGCCAGCGCTCCCGGCGGGGACCGTCGATGTCCGGGCCTTCAATCTCGGGACGCAGGTCGAGACCTCGGTGCTCGAGCTTGCGGCGGCGCTGATGCGCGGCACTGGCCGAAGCGTGTCGGTCGAGCACGCGCCGCCGCGCGCCGGTGAACAACGCCGGTCGGTCGTGTGTATCGACAAGGCACGCAGCGCCCTCGGGTGGAGCCCGGAGATGCCGTTGGATGAGGGGCTCCGCCGTACCTTTGACTGGTTCTACGCTCGGTGATCCTCGCGCAAGTCACAGCCGCCGTCCCCTCCTCGCCGCTCGAGCTGATCCTCGCCAGCTCGGGGGTCACGCTCTCCGTCCTCGCCGTCCTCGGCGTGCTCTCGCTCCTCTCGTGGGCGGTGATGCTCTCCAAGTGGCGGACCTTCCGCGAAGTGGAGCGCACCGGGCGCGAGTTCCACGCCGAGTTCAGCGGGTGTCGTTCATTCGCGGAGGCGGAGGGCCTCCTGCTCGTGCGCGGGGAGGAGGGGGCGTATCCGCGGATCCTGCAGCGGGCGGTGCGCTTCCTCGATGACCTGCGCACCGGACCCGCAGGCCTGCGCGCCGAGGCGCTCTCGGCCTCTCAGGTCGAGGCGCTGCGTCTCGTGCTCGATGCGGAGACCAACGCGGAGCGCGATCGGCTCGGCACGTACATCCCCTTCCTCGCGATGGTGGGTTCGGTGAGTCCATTGCTTGGGCTCCTCGGGACGGTGCTCGGCGTCATCAGCGCCTTCCTCGGCGTGGCGCGCGGCGGGTCAGGGAACCTCGCGGCGGTCGCCCCTGGTGTGGCCGAAGCGCTCGTCGCGACGGCGTTCGCGCTCGCGGTCGCGATCCCGGCCTACTTCGGCTACAACATCTTCGCCGCGCGGTTGAATCGCCTCGATGGCGAGCTCGATGCGTTCGGCACGGAAGTGATCGCGCTCATCGCGCGCGAGGGACGGCTCTAGGATGCGCCGCCGCGCCCGCGGGGAGCGGACGCCACTGAACGCGGAGATCAACGTCGTCTCGCTGATCGACGTGATGATGCTCCTTATGATCATCTTCATGATCACGGCGCCGATGATGCAGGGCGGGGTCGATGTCTCGCTCCCGCGCGCCGAGGCGCGCCCGCTCGATGCCAAGCGCCCGCTGGTGGTATCCATCACCCGCGATGGGCGGATCTATCTCGATGAGGTCCGCGTCTCGCTCCGCGAGTTTCGCGGGATGTTTCGCGCGTTGGCGGAGAAGTCGGGGCAGGGGGGCGTCTACCTGCGCGCGGACCAACGCGCCGACTACGGGCAGGTGGTGCGGGTGCTCGCGATCATGCGCGCCGCCGGCGTCGGTGATGTGGGGCTCGTGACGGAGCCCGAGGATGTCGAGAAGTGAGCGTCGCGCTTCGCGGCTCGTCCGAGCTGCGTGGTCCACTCCTCTTCTCGGCGGTCGCGCATCTCGTCGCGATGCTCGCGCTCGTGGTCGTGCGGACCGATGCGCCGCCGGCGCTCCCGGTGATGTATGAGGTGAATCTGGTCGCCGCTCCCGCCGGTGAGCGGGCCGCCGGGGTGGTGCGCGACCCGGTCCCCGAGCCGGTGACGCCGCCGGCCGCGGCACCCACGCCCGCTCGTATGGAACGGAACGACCCGGGAAAGACGGCGCCGATCAAGGCGCCGACCTCGAAGGCGCCGACGCGTGCGACCCCCGCGCCGACCCCGCCCGCCAAGGCAGCCCCTGCCTCGCGCGCACCGACCGCGGGCGGTGGCGCGGTGGGCGGCACGGGAACGGATGTCGCCACGGTGCGCACCGAGGGGATCCAGTTCCCCTTCCCTGGGTACCTGCAGAACATCGTGCGGCAGATCGCGCTCAACTTCCGGCCGCGGAATCCTGGGGCGCTGACCGCCGAGGTGCTCTTCTTCATCCACCGGGACGGGAGCGTGTCGGGATTCCGATTCGTGCAGCGCAGCGGGAACTTCGCGTTCGATGTCGAGGCGGAGGGGGCGGTCGAGGCAGCGCAGGGCCGCTTCGGACCGCTCCCGTCGGGGTTCGGGGATGACATCCTCCCCGTGACCTTCCGATTCGACCCGGCGCGGTTGCGATGAGGGGAATCGTCCGACGGTTCGGCGCCAACCTAGTGACACTACTCGGCGTGACGCTGCTCGTGATGACAGATGGGTCGACGCTCGCCGCGCAGGAACCCGGCGTGCGCATCGGACTCACCTACACACCGGGAACCCAGCCGGGAATCTATCTCCTGCCGGTGCGCGGAGCCGAAGGGGATTCGGTGCGTCGGATCATCGCTCGTGACCTAGAGTTCGGGCATCGGCTCACGGTGATCGCGCCGGATTCCGGGGCCGTGGTCCCCACGGGTCGGATCAACCACCCGCTCTATGCGCGACTCGGTGCGGCGGGGGTGTTGCAGGTGGTGCTGCAAGCGGATGGGAGCGCGCTGGTCACCCTGCACGATGTGGTCGCCGCGCAGGCGCAGGAGACGCGCCGCTTCGCCCTGCCGGGGCCACGCCTCTCGCCGGCCTGGCGACTCGCCGTGCATGGCATCGCCGACGTCATCGAGGAGTGGGTGACGGGGACGCGCGGGGTCGCCGCCACGCGGGTGCTCTTCGTGCGGGGCGGGGCACTCTGGCAGATCGACAGCGATGGGGCGAACGAACAGCCGGTGCCGGGTGTGGGGGCGGCCCTCGGACCGGCGTGGCATCCTGATGGGCGATCGATCGCCTTCGCTCGCATGCGCGACGACGGCACCTCGGTAGTGGTGCACGAGCTCGCGAGTGGGGTGGAGCGGCGTGTGCGCACCGGAGCGCCGCTGAGTCTCTCGCCAGCGTTCTCCCCCGATGGGAAGTGGTTCGCCTTCGCGGCGGGGGAGTCGGGGACCGACCTCTACGTCGTCCCCGTGGGCGCCTGGGAGGAATCGCCGTTGCGCGTCACCGTCGGGCGCGGGTCGACCAATGCCCAACCGACCTTCGCCCCCGATGGTCGGCGGATCGCCTTCACGACCTCGCGTCTCGGACGCAACGAGATCTATCTGACCGATGCCGATGGGGCGAACCCCGAGCTGCTCACGTCGACCGCGTTGACCGATGCCCCCTATCGCGCCGACCCCGCCTGGTCCCCCGATGGGCGGTTCGTCGCCTTCTCGACGCAGATCGATGGGCGGTTCCAGATCGCCACGATCAGTCTGCGCGATCGCGCGGTGCGCCAGTACACGACCGAGGGGATCAACGAGGACCCCTCCTGGGCTCCCGATGGGCGGCACCTCGTCTTCACCTCCTCACGGACCGGAACCCGGCAGTTGTGGGTATTGGATACGGAGTCGGGTCGGGTGCGACAGCTGACTCGCGGGGCGCCCGCGCGCATGGGCGCGTGGTCCCCGCGGCTCCTGAGCGTCCCCTGACCCGGTTATCTTTCCCCGCATGCTGGACCCTTCATATCGTAGGAGCGCCCCCCTCATGACGATCTCGCGCACGATCCCCCTGACCTTTGCGATCGCCGGTGTCCTCACGGCGTGCAGTCGCGTGACCCCGACGACGGAACCGGCCCCCTCGACTCCGGCGCCGGTCGCGGCTCCGGCTGCGACACCGGCAGCGGCTCCTGCGCCGGCGCCGGCCCCCTCGTCGGCCCCGGCCGCCGGGGCGCCCGCCGCCGGCACCGCCTCCACCGCCGTCGGCGATCGCCTCGCCGGAGCGACTGGCTCTGTCGGCGGCCGCGATCTCTCCACGAGCGATCCGCGCGCTGTCCTCACCGAGATGATCTTCTTCGACTATGACCAGTCGGAGTTGCGCTCGGAGGCGCGCGCCACGCTCGACGCGAAGCTGGCCTTCCTGCAGTCGAATCCATCGATTCGGATCCGCGTCGCGGGACACACCGACGAGCGCGGGTCGGACGAGTACAACATCGCCCTCGGCATGCGCCGCGCCGCCGCGGCCAAGCGCTATCTGGTCGATCTCGGGATCGCCGAGAGCCGGATCGCCGTCGTCTCGTTCGGTGAGGAGCGTGCGCTCAACACCGAGTCCACCGAGGCCGCCTGGGCACAGAATCGCCGCGATGAGTTCGAGATCGTCGCGGGCGGGGCTGGCACCGGCACCAAGTGACCCTGCGCCGGCTCCGTCAGCTGGTCTGGGCGCCGGCCGTCATGATGGCGGCCGGCGCCTGCCTTGCCACCCAGCAGGATCTTCGGGTCGTGCAGGGGGACGTCGTCGCGGTGCGTGATGAGTTCCGACGCCTGCAGTCGGCGGAACGGACGCGCGACTCACTCCGCGCCGTGTCGCTCGATAGTGCGCTCGCTCAGATCGCCCTGCTGCTGCGCGCGACGAACGACACCGTGCGCGGCATCAGCACGACGGTAATCCGCCTCCGGGGCGACGTGCGCGAGGATCTGCAGAACGTGCGCGCGCAGCTGATCGCCATCCAGGAGCTCACGGGGCAGTCGCAGCGGCGCATCCAGGAACTCCGCGCCGACCTCGAATCCGACGCCATCGAGAAGTCGTCGGCGCCGATCGCGGGTGCGGCCACCGGTCGGGACACGGCACACGCGCCGGCGCCAGCGACCCCGGGACCGGCCCAGCTCTACCAGATGGGGCAGGATCAGCTGCGGCGAGGGAGCGGCGCCTCCGCGCGCAGTGCCTTCGCTGCGCTGCTCGCGCAGTATCCGCGCTCCGACCTCGCGGCCGACGCCCTGTATGGGATGGCTGAGGCGTTCACCGCCGAGGGGAATGCGGCCGCCGCCGATTCCGCCTACGGTCAGGTGGTCGCCCGCTACCCGAATTCGGACCGAGCGCCGACGGCGCTCTATAAGCGGGCGACGGCGTTGCGGGTCGCCGGGAAGGGCGATTCGGCGCGGGAGCTCTATCGTCAGATCATCCAGCGCTATCCCCGCTCTGAGGCTGCGGTCCTCTCCGAGCAGTTCGTCGGGTCTCCGCAGCGCCCCTGAGCCCCGACGTCGAGGCCTCCGCCATATGGCGCACGCGTGACGTCCGGTCCCACCGGGGAGATGCCCTTCCTCGACCATCTCGAGGAGCTGCGCTATCGCTTGATGTGGAGCGCCGGAGCACTCCTGCTCGGTGTGGTCGGTGCGCTCGTCATCGTGATGCGCCCGGAGTTGGACGTGATCGGCTGGCTGGCCGCGCCGGTGATGCCGTATCTCCCGGCAGGCAAACTCGTCGTCACCCATCCCCTCGATCCCTTTTCGATCAGTCTCAAGGTCGCGTTCGCGGTGGGGCTCGTCGGGGCGCTGCCGGTCATCGGCTATCACCTCTGGTCGTTCCTCGCCCCGGCGCTCCATCCGCACGAGAAGCGACTGATGGTGCCCGTGCTCCTCGGTGCGACGCTGCTCTTCGCGTCCGGGGTGTTCGTCGCCTGGCGCTTCGTGTTGCCGATCATCTTCGAGGTGCTGGTGGGGATGCAGTCGGCCTCATTGCAGCCACTCTTCACGGCGCGCGACGTCTTCGGGTTCATGGTCACGACCTGCTTGGCCTTCGGCGCGATCTCGCAGTTGCCGATCGTCGTCCTGGGGCTGACGGCACTCGGGCTCGTGACGCCGGCGGCGATGATGCGGGTTCGCCGCTATGCGATGGCGGCGAGCGTCCTCCTCTCGGCGATCGTGACACCGGGCGACCTGCTCATCATGACGGTCCTGATGGCGGTCCCCCTCTACCTGCTCTACGAGATCAGCATCATCATCTCGTGGCTCGTCCATCGGCGACGGATCCGCCGCATCGGCGTGGCTGCGGTGGTGTTGCTGCTCGGCGGTGGGATGCCGATGCGGCTCGACGCGCAGCCCCCACGGCCGCGACCGGTGCAACCGCGACCGGACCAGCCGGTGCCCGGGGCGGCACCGGGGACGAACCTTCCTGATCCGAGGGTCGCTCCGCAGGGGCGGTCCGACCCGCAAGGTCGTCGCGGTGCGGACGCCACCCCTGCCGCGCGCGGCGCTGGGACGACGCTCATCGACTGGGCCCCCGACGACAGCGTGATCCGGGCACTGCTGGCGCGACGCGGGTACACCGCTGTCCGCTACCAGGCCGGACAGGTCCGGTTCGAGGCGACCGGACGCCTGATGACCCTCCTCCGCGACTCCACCGCCCGCGCCGCGGTGCAGCGCGATTCCACCCTCCTCGTCGCCGATCGGATCGCCTACAGCGATAGCCTCAAGCGCGTCGATGCGAGCGGCGACACGATCGTGATGCGCGATCCCTCCCGTGGGGATGACATCATCGGACATCGCGAGCTCGTGTATGATGTGGAGCGGCGGGAAGGACGCACCCGAGACTTCAGCACCATCGCCAAGGCAGGTGAGGACTGGAAGGTGATGGCGCATCAGGCGGCCTTCGCCTCGGATTCCGTCGCCGATCGGAACACGGTCTACGGTCGTGATGGGGTCATCACCTCCTGTCTCGACAGCGTGCCCCACTACCACTTCCTCGCGAAGGAACTCAAGCGCGTCGGTGGCAGCACCCTCGTCGCCCGTCCTGCCATCCTGTATGTGCAAGACGTCCCCGTGATGTGGCTCCCGTTCATCTTTCAGGACATCCGCTCGGGGCGTCGCTCGGGGATCATCCCCCCGCGCCTCGGCTTCGCCGAGTTGGTGCGGAATAGCCCGACCTATCGGCGCACCGTCGAGAACCTCGGCTACTACTTCGCGATCAACGATTACATCGACGCGCAGGTCTCGATGGATTGGCGGTCGAGCGCCCGCGCGACGGCGCAGGACCCCGGCTGGACGCGGTTCAACGGAGAGATCCGCTATCGCTGGCTCGATCGGTTCACCTCGGGGACGCTGGCGCTCTCGCAGAACACCCTGAGCACCGGGAGCCAGAACACCGCGATCAGTTGGTCCCATGCGCAGGAGTTCTCCTCGCGGACGCGCATCAACACCAATCTCAATTACGTCACCAGTACGCAGATCCAGCGGCAGACGATCATCAATCCCCTGGCCGCCGTGGCGACGATCGCCTCGCAGATGAATCTGGTGCGCCAGCAGGGGCCCTTCTCGGTGAACCTCGGTGGGACCCGGCGGCAGTACCCCGGGCGCGATCAGGTCGACCAGGACTTCCCCTCGCTCAACATCGCTTCCAAGCCGCTCGAGCTCGGGAAATGGTTCGTCCTCAATCCCAGTCTCCAGTTCGGGCAGCGGAACAGTTACAACCTCGATGCCACCGGCGACTTCGCGTATCGCTACCTCCAGACCGCGAGCGGGCTCGATTCGGTGCGTCTCAAGCGCAATACGGGGACCACGACCCTCGCGATCGGGACTCCCTTCAAGATCTTCGACTTCCAGGTCCAGAGCGGGATCCGCTTCAATCAACAGCTCTTCGACTATCCGCAGATCATCACCCTGCGTGATGTGCAGGATAGTTCGGTGCGGGTCGATCGGGTCTACCAGCGCACCTATGAATCGAGCCTCGATGCCGACATCTCGATCGGGCTCCCCCAGTTCCTGCAGGGGACGTGGAACCTGACCCCGTCGGTGACGGCGTCGAACGTCGATCCGGGCGGCTTCGCGGTGCGCACCTTCCGGTCCAATGGTGCGTGGGTCACGCAGCGCAAACGCCTCTCCTATGGGCTCGGGGTCTCGCCAACCATCTATGCGCTCTTCCCGGGCTTTGGACCGGTGCAACGGTTCCGTCACGCCATCTCGCCCACGGTGAGCTATTCGTACTCACCTGAGGCCTCCGTTCCTGATGCCTTCCTCGCCGCGACCGGGCGCACGCGGGCCGGGTACCTCGGCTCCCTCGCGCAGAACCGTATCTCGCTCGGCCTCACGACGAACATCGAGGCCAAGTTGCGTGAGCCGGAGGATTCCACCGACCTCTCGACGGACGGTGGGAAGAAGGTGAAGGTGGCGACGATCCAGTTCACCGGGATCGCGTACGATTTCGAACGGCGGCGCGCGACAGGGAAGACCGGGTTCGCGACCGATCGCTTCGGGTACACCTTTCGCTCCGATCTCCTCCCCGGGTTCGACCTCGGCGTCGACTACTCGCTCTTCCAAGGTGATCTCCTGAGCGACACGGCAAGCTTCAAGCCGTACCGGGAGGCGGTGCGGGCCTCGTTCAACCTTGATGCCAACTCCAGTCTCGTCCAGGCGATCGCGCGACTCCTCGGCCTCTCAATTGGGGCGTCACGCCAAGGGGCGACGCCGACGATGAACTCCAGCCCGATGGGTGGCGGTCTCATCTCCGCCGCGGGCTCGCTCAACGGCATGGGAGCCACCACCGGGACGCGCGCGCGGGGGGGGATCCAGGAGATCCCGACAGGGCAGGGGTTCACCGCGGCCTTCACCGTGAGTTCGCAGCGCCAGCGGCCGCCGGTGGGAGGCCGTATCGTGGACTTCGACCCCACGTTGCAGTGTCAGGCGTTGCTGGGGTTCCCTCAGTACGACACCTGCGTCTTCCAGGCCGAGCGATCCGCCGCGACGCAGGTGGCCCAGACGGCGGGGCCCTCGGGCGCGACCTTCTTTCGCGTCCCCCCGACGACCTCGGTGGGGATTCGCACGACCTTCAACCTCACCCCGCGCTGGGCGGGGTCGTGGAGCACCACCTACGATGTCGTGCGCAGCGAGTTTGCCAGCCAGGTGGTCTCGCTCCAGCGCGAGCTGCATGATTGGCGGGCCGTCTTCGGCTTCACCCAGGCGCCGAACGGCAACTTCGCCTTCACCTTCTTCATCTCCCTCAAGGCGCAACCGGAGATCAAGCTCGACTACGATCGCCAGACGTTCCGCCCGCCGGGAGCAGGACTCCGCACCCCATGACGGTTGCCCCGCTGATCCTCGATGGTGCCTCGCTCACCATCGCCGATGTCGTCGCCGTCGCCGCGGGCGGGCGATCAGTCATCCTCGCACCGTCCGCCGCAGAGCGGATGCGGGCGACGCGCACCGTGGTCGAGGGGCTCGCCGCTCGAGGGGAGGCGGTCTACGGGGTGACGACGGGGTTCGGGAAGCTCTCCGACGTCGCGATCCCGGCCGATCAACTCGCGCAGCTCCAGGTGAATCTCGTCCGGAGTCATGCCGCCGGGGTGGGGCCCCGCCTCCCCGAGGCGGAGGTCCGCGCGATGATGCTCCTGCGCGCGAATGTGCTCGCCAAGGGGTTCAGTGGCGCGCGCCCGGAGCTCGCCGAATTGCTCTGCGCGATGCTGAACGCGCGATGCTGGCCCGATATCCCGGAACAGGGCTCCGTCGGGGCGAGCGGGGATCTGGCGCCACTCGCGCATCTGGCCCTCGCCCTCATCGGCGAGGGGGAGCTCAATCATCCCGGCGGGCGCGGTCCGGCCGCCGACGTGTTGGCTGTGCAGGGGCTCGCCCCCGTGACGCTGGGTCCCAAGGAGGGGCTCGCGCTGATCAATGGCACCCAGGCTCACACCGCGGTCGCGGCGCTCGCGGTCACGGCGGCCCGCCGCGCCTGGGTCACCGCGCATGTCGCCGGCGCGATGTCACTCGAGGCGCTGCTGGGGACGCCGACCGCCTTCGATCCGCGCATCCATGCCGCTCGCGGCCAGCGTGGGCAGCAGACCTCGGCGGCGCTCCTGCTCGAGCTCCTACGTGACAGTCAGATCCGCGAATCGCATCGCGAGGGTGACTCGCGCGTGCAAGATGCGTACGCGCTCCGCTGCATGCCGCAGGTCCATGGCCCCGTCCTCGAGGCGATCGAGTTCGCCGAGGGACTCATCGCCACCGAACTGAATGCGGCGACGGACAACCCGCTCGTCTTCGACGACGGGACGATGCTCTCCGGTGGGAACTTCCACGGGCAGGCCGTCGCGCTCGCGCTCGACGTGCTCGCGATCGTGATGACGAACCTCGCCGTCATGAGCGAGCGGCGGATCGATCGTCTGGTGCATCCCGATCTGAATGAGGGATTGCCCCCCTTCCTCACGCCGACGGCGGGAGTGAGCTCCGGGTTCATGATGGCGCAGGTCACCGCGGCGGCCATCACGAGTGAGTGCAAGGGGCTCGCGCATCCGGCGAGCGTCGACTCGATCCCGACCGACGGGAACAAGGAGGATGTGGTCCCGATGGCGATGGGGGCGGCGACCAAGCTTCGGCGCCTGCTGCGCAACGTCGAACAGGTGCTCGCCGTGGAGCTCATGTGCGCCGCACAGGGAATCGATTTCCGCCGGCCGCTCCGCGGCAGTCGCGCCGTCGAGGCGGCCCATGCGGGGGTCCGGGCACTCGTCCCCGCGCTGACCGCCGACCGCGTCCTCGGCCCCGACATCGAACGGCTCGCCCTCGCCATCATGCAGGGGCGCTTCGCCACCCTCACTTACTAATTTCCCGCCATGTCACAGCCACGTCCCGTCCGCGCGCCGCGCGGCGCCGCGATCTCCTGCAAGGGGTGGGAGCAGGAAGCCGCCCTCCGCATGCTCATGAACAACCTCGATCCCGAGGTCGCCGAGCGCCCCGATGATCTCGTGGTGTATGGCGGCACCGGGCGCGCGGCCCGCAATTGGCAGGCCTTCGATGACATCGTGCGCTCGCTCCGCGGACTCGAGCACGATGAGACCCTGCTCGTGCAGAGCGGGAAGCCGGTCGCGGTCTTCCGCACGCATGCGCATGCGCCGCGCGTCCTGATCGCGAACTCCAACCTCGTCGGACGCTTCGCCACCTGGGACTACTTCCGCGAGATGGAGCGGAAGGGGCTCATGATGTACGGGCAGATGACCGCCGGCTCGTGGATCTACATCGGTTCGCAGGGGATCGTGCAGGGGACGTACGAGACCTTTGGGGCGGTCGCGCGCCAGCACTTCGGGGGCTCGCTCGCCGGGCGCTTCGTCCTCACCGCCGGTTTGGGCGGGATGGGGGGCGCGCAGCCCCTGGCGGCCACGATGCATGACGCCGCCTTCCTTGGCATCGATGTCGACCCCGCGCGGAGCCAGACGCGCGTCGATACCGGCTACTGCGATCGCATCACGCACGACCTCGATGAGGCGATGCGGTGGGTGCGTGAGGCGCAGGCGGCGAAGCGGGGACTCTCGGTCGGGTTGGTGGGCAATGCGGCGGACGTGCTGCCTGCGCTGATCGCGCGTGGCGACATCCCCGATGTCGTCACCGACCAGACCTCGGCGCACGACATGCTGAATGGGTATGTCCCCCACGGGATGACGCTCGCCGAGGCGAATGCGCTCCGCACCGCCGATCCGACGACCTACGTGCGGCGCGCGATCGAGAGCGCGGTGGTCCATGTGGAGGCGATGCTGGAGATGCAGCGGCGCGGCGCGATCGCCTTCGACTACGGCAACAACATCCGCACCGTCGCCCTCGATGCCGGTGTCACGAACGCCTTCGATATCCCGGGGTTCGTGCCAGAGTACATCCGCCCCCTCTTCGCCGAGGGGAAGGGGCCGTTCCGATGGGCGGCGCTCTCCGGTGATCCCAAGGACATCGCCCGCACCGACGACCTCGTCCTGGAGATGTTCCCCGAGGATGAGCACCTCAAGCGCTGGATCACCCTCGCGCGCGAACGGATCCACTTCCAAGGGCTCCCGGCGCGCATCTGTTGGTTGGGGCAGGGGGCGCGTGCGAAGTTCGGGATGGCGCTCAACGACCTCGTCGCACGGGGCGAGGTCTCCGCGCCGATCGCCATCGGGCGCGATCATCTCGACACGGGGAGCGTCGCCTCCCCCTTCCGCGAGACCGAGGCGATGCGAGACGGCAGCGACGCCGTCGCCGACTGGGCGATCCTCAACGCCTTGCTGAACGTGGCGAGCGGGGCGAGCTGGGTCTCCTTCCATCATGGCGGTGGCGTCGGGATCGGGAACTCGCTCCACGCGGGGCAGGTGATCGTCGCCGACGGCACCCCGGCGATGCGCGAGCGGCTCCAGCGCGTGCTCACCAACGATCCTGGGATCGGCGTCGCGCGTCATGCGGATGCAGGCTACGAGATCGCGCGCGAGACTGCGGCGCGGGAAGGGATCCAGTTGCCCTCGCTCCCTTGCTGAGCACGCGCTTCCGGCCCTGGCATCTCCTGCCATTCAGCCTGAAGTACGCCCGGCTCCGACTCCGCCGCCGCCCCGTCCTCGTGAACTTCGAGGTCACGATGCGGTGCAATGCGCGGTGTCCCTTCTGTGACTACTGGAAGACCTCGTCGGAGATGAAGGCCAAGGAGCGGCGCTCCTTCGTCGACGCCGCCGTGGCCTTCGACCCGATGATGATCACGTGGACGGGTGGGGAACCCCTCCTCCGGTCTGACCTGGAGGAGTTGGTGCACGGTGTCCATACGGCGGTCTCCCCCGTCTGGATGACGGTGCTCACCCACGGCGCGATGTTGTCCATCGAACGCGCCCGCTCGCTCTGGGCCGCGGGGATCGGACAGTTCGGCATCTCACTGGACTACCTCGATGGCCGACACGACCAGGCGCGTGGGATCCCCGGCCTCACGGCCAAGATCCTCACCACCGCCGAACGGATCCGCGCCGAGGGGATGACGGTGCGCTTCAACACGGTGATCAAGGACGACAATCTCGACGAGATCCTGCCGATCGTCCGCGCGGCAGAGGCGATGCGCGCCGGGGTGAATCTCTCCGTGTACACCGATTTCAAGAACGGGAATCGCGACCATCTCTTGGGCCCAGCGCATCAGGCACGGGTCGAGGCACTCGTCGCGGAGCTCCTCGCCTTCAAGCGGCGCCGGCGTGGCACCATCTCCAATTCCGATCATTATCTCGCGCAGATCCCGCGCTGGGTGCGCGGTGAACTCACGGCGCCATGTGAATCGGGGAAGGACACCGTGCATATCGATCCCTATGGAGGGATCCGGCGTTGCCCCGACTTCCCGACCGACGGGCCGTGGCGCGACTATCGAGGATACGAGCCGATCGCCTGTGATCGTTGCTTCTACGCCTGTCGCGGCGAGGCGCAGGCACCCTTGCGTCTCAACCGGTTCCAGGACTTGGTGGCCTCCCCATGACCCAGCTCTTCCTCAACGCCTCTCAGGTGGTCACCTGCGCGGGCCCCGCACGCGCCCGGCGGGGTGTGGAGCAGGGAGACGCCGCGGTGCGGGAACGCGTGGGCATCGCGACCGATGACGACGGGCGTATCCTGACCGTCGCCCCGGAGTCCGAGCTCCGTGCGGCGTATCCCTCGGCCACGATCGTCGATTGTGGGCATGGCGTGCTCACCCCGGGCTTCGTCGATTCTCACACCCATGCGATCTTCGGCCGTGCGCGCTACGAGGAGCAGGAGATGCGCGCCGCGGGACTCGGTTATCTCGAGATCTCCAAGCGGGGGGGAGGGATCCACTCGTCGGTGCGCGACCTGCGGAGTCGGACCGCCGCCGACCTCATCGCGCTTGCCACCGAGCGGTTGCGTCGTATCGCCGCACACGGCACCACCACCGTCGAGATCAAATCGGGGTACGGACTCTCGCTCGAGTCGGAGCTCACCACGCTCCGTGTCATCCGTCAGCTCGCGGCCGATCTCCCCCTCCGCCTCGTTCCCACCTTCCTCGGGGCGCACGAGGTCCCGCTCGATCATCGGGAGACGGCGTTGGATCGTGAGGCCTACATCGCACTCGTCACCCAAGAGATGATCCCGGCCGTGGCCGCAGAGGGACTCGCGCGATTCTGCGATGTCTTCTGTGAACCCGGGGTCTACACGGTCGACGAGACCCGTCGCATCCTTTGGGCCGCCCGCGGCGCGGGCCTGCAGCTCAAGCTTCACGCCGATGAGCTCGAGAACGGCGCGGCCGCCGAGCTCGCCGCCGAGCTCGGGGCGACGAGTGCGGATCATCTCGCCGCGATCTCGGAGCAGGGGATCCAGGCGCTCGCCGCGGCCCAGACGGTCGCGACCCTCCTCCCGGGGACGATGCTCTTCCTCGGTCGGCCCAAGCAGGCCCCGGCGCGCGCCCTCATCTCCGCGGGGGTCCCGATCGCTCTCGCCTCGGATTTCAATCCCGGGACCAGTCCCACGGTCAACTTCCCACTGGTCCTCACCCTCGGGGTCAGTCAACTCCGGCTGAGCGTCGCCGAGGCGTTCGTCGCCGCGACGGTGAACGGCGCCGCGGCGCTGGGCCTGGCTCACGAGATCGGCCAGATCGCGCCGGGGTTCCAGGCGGACCTCGCGCTCTTTGACGTGCGAGACCACCGCGAGATCCCGTACTGGTACGGCGATCGATGCTGTCAGCGGACCTGGGTCGGGGGGCGTCCAGCACACCTGGGGTGAGGGGGGAGGTCGGCGCGGCATGCCGTAGGTTCGTGCGAGTCAAACGCTTGTCTTGTCGAGGGTTCGGCCGCTAGCTTTGCCCCGTGACCGACATCTCCAAGCTCAAGCGTCGCGCGGCTGATCTCGAGTCCGGGAAGGACATCGATGGCGCGATCGTCGCGTATCGCGAGATCGTCGAGCTGTTCGAGAACGGGGAAGCCGATCCGATCGACGTCCCGCTCTACAACCGCTTGGGCGATCTCCTGCTGAAGGCGGGCGAGACCACGGACGCGGTCGCGATGTGGGAGCGCGCGGTCGACCACTACGCCGAAGGTGGGTTCTACAACCCGGCGATCGCGCTCTGCAACAAGATCCTCCGGCACTCGCCGGGGCGGACCATCGTCTACTACAAGCTCGGACGCATCCTCGCGGCGAAGGGATTCCGCGTCGAGGCCCGGCTGAATTTCATCGAATACGCCAACCGGACGCAGCAGCAGGGAGACCTGACCGAGGCCTTCCGGGCGCTCAAGGAGTTCGCCGACCTCGTGCCCGAGGAGAGCGACGTCCGCGTGATGTTGGCGGACCAGCTGGCGAATGCCGATCGCGTGGACGAGGCGATCGAGCAGTTGCAGCTCGCGCATGCGCAGCTCATGCGACAGGGACGGATCCCGGATGCCGACGTCGTCGCGGCGCGGTTGCGAGCGCTCGATCCGGAGGCGGAGCTCTCGGCGGTGCAGCAGGATCGGATGGCGTCCGCTGACGGGTTGGTGTTCCTTGATGTTGGGGCGGTGAACCTCCCGAGACCCACCGGCGTGTTCGACGGCGGGGTGATCCTGGCGAGCGAGCCGGCTGAGGAGGACCAACTGGTCCTCCCGCCACCGGAGCGAGGGCTCCTTGGGCAGCCCGCGGCGGCCGGACCGGCATTCGGGCTCGAGGCCCTCACGCCCATCGATGCGCCCGCGGCGGGGGCGGAGGACGTGCCTCCCGAGGGAGTTGCGCCCGCCACGCCCGTCACCGACCTCCCCTTGATCGAGCCGGACGCCCCAGCGAGGCTCACGCTACTCGATCTGGCCGAGCTCGAGGTGTCACAGCGGGCCCCTGAGGATGCGATCCGTCCGGAGGGTCCGGCGCGCCGCGTCACCTCCGTCGCACTCGCGCCCACGGTCGATGGGCTGGCGGCCCAGGTGGGGATGGCGCCCGAGGATTGGCTCCTCCGGCGGCTCTACGGCGAGGCCTTGTTGGACGCGGGACGACGGGACGAGGGGATCGCGGAGCTGGAACATGCGCTCGACCTCTGCGAGCGAGCCGGGGACGCGGCAAGCGTCGCGTCGTTGACGGAGGAACTGGTGCGCGTCGCCCCCGACACGGTGCGATTCCACCAGCGCCGTGTCGAATCGGCGGCGGCTTCTGGGGATTCGCAGCGGCTGACCGGGGCCTTCCTGGATCTGGGCGATGTCCTCGCGCGGGGCGGTGCCCCGCAGCGGGCCTCGGCGGTCTTCCAGCGGGTCTTGGCGATCGATCCAGATGACGTGCGCGCCCACGCCGCCCTCTCCGCCCTCCCGCCCGCACCGGATGCCGTGCCGGTGAGCCCAGACGTCTCACTCCGGACGCGTCAGTCGGGTCCGACATCCCCCCCGGCTGGGGCGGAAGAGGGGCTCGTCTCGCTCGGTGATTGGCTCAAGGAGAGCATCGAACGAGGGAGTACGCGTATCGTCGTCGCGGAGCCAGCGGCCAGCGAGTCGCGTCCGATGGATTTTCAGGGGATGCTCACGCGATTCACGCAGGGGATCGCGGCGAGCGGGGCGGATGAGGACCCTGCGGCGCATTACGAGCTCGGCGTCGCCTACCGCGAGATGGGGCTCATCGACGAGGCGATCGGAGCCTTCCAAAAGGCATTGCGCTCGCCGAGGCACCGACTCCGTACCCTCGAGGCGTTGGGCCGTTGTTTCGTCGATAAGGGGCAGCACGCGGTCGGGCAGGCCATCCTCGAGCGGGCGTTGACGGAAGAGGGGGCGACGGATCACGTACTGGTCGGGGTCCTATTCCTGTTAGGGCAGGTAGCAGAAGCCCTGGGAGCTCCAGACGAGGCGCGTCGTTATTATCAGCGGGTATTCGCCGTCGACGGGCGATTTCGCGACGTCGTCGATCGGCTCTCCTCGCTCGAACGCGCGACGCCGTGACCCCTGAATCCCCCCTCCCCTCCGCGCCGTCCGTCCCCGGGCTCCGCGAAATCCAGGCCCCGATCCGAGACCGGCTCGACCGCGTATCGGACGAGATGTGGCGCATCGTCCAAGCCGATGTCGACATCGTCCAGGCGGCCAGCGCCCATCTGCGTGGGATGCGGGGGAAGCTCTTTCGCCCGACGCTCCTCCTCCTCGCCTCTTCGGTCGACGGGACGCCGGAGGATCGGGCGCTCCCGCTCGCGGCGGTCAGCGAGCTGGTGCATCTCACGAGTGTGGTACACGACGATTCCGTCGACCACTCGGTGTTGCGGCGCGGCCAACCGACGCTGAACGCGCTCTTCAGTCATCAGGTCGCCGTGCTCATGGGCGACTTCCTCTTCTCCAAGGCGATCGCCGAACTGGTGCGGCTCGGCGATCTCGAGGCGCTGCGCGTCTTCACGGCCGCCTCGAACGAGATGACGCTGGGCGAGCTCCGCCAACTCGCGTCGTTCGACGCATTGAGCTTCAGCGAGGCGGATTACCAGCGGTTGATCCTCGCCAAGACGGCGTCGCTGGTCGGCGCAGCCTGTGAGATGGGCGCCCTCGCGGGGGCGCCGCGCTTCCGTCGCCAGTTACGGCAGTTCGGTGAGCGGATGGGGATGGCCTTTCAGGTCGCCGATGATCTGCTGGATTACACGGCGCAGGAGGAGGTCACGGGGAAACCGACCGGCCTCGATCTCCGCGAACACAAGGTCACGTTGCCGCTCATCGCGGCGCTTCCGATGATGTCCCGCGCTCAGCGCGGGCGCGTCGATGCCCTCTTCGCCGACCCGGTGCCGAGTGACGAGTCGATCGCCGAGGTCGTCGGGATCGTGGCGGAGTGCGGGGGGCTCGACTATGCGCGGCGGCAGGGGGAAGGCTGGGCCGCGGAGGCCGAGGAGGCGCTCGTCGACATCCCGGATTCTGACGTGCGGCAGTCCCTCGCCGACGCGCTGGCATTCGTCCTTGACCGGAGAGCCTGATGGCGCAAGGGTCCGCGAAGCATCGTCCGGCGTTTCACGCCATCGTCTTGGCGAGTGGGTTCATCGTCGGGGGCTTCCTGACGCATTTGCTTCGGCTCTTCCTCCCCTCCGGGGCGGTGAAGGAGTTCCTCACCACGGGGATGACGGCGGCGATCGGTCCGCTCACCCTCGATCTGATTATCATTAGTATCGGGTTGGGACCCATCGCGCTCGACATCTCGCTCCTGAGTATCGTCGGGGTCCTCGCTGCCTACCTCGTCGCGCGCTCGCTGTTCTAAGGGGGTCGTCCATGTTCGGTCTGGGTCCTGGGGAACTCATCCTCATCTCGTTGGTCATCCTGGTCGTCTTCGGCGCCAAGAAGGTGCCGGAGTTCATGGGGGGGATCGGGAAGGGGATCCGCGAGTTCAAGCGGAACATGAATGACGTGCAGCGGGAGATCGCCGCGCCGGCCGACCGCGAGGCGCTCCCGCCGGGGGAGTCCCGGAGCGTCCAGCACGACGATACCGAGGAGAAGGAGCCGAAGCGGCTGATGTGAGGTCGGGGCGGTGTATCGACGACGGGGGGCCAGCGCAAAGCGCCGGCCCCCCGTGTGCGTACCGCTGAAGGCGTTCGCGGCCGCCGCGTTCAGCCCATCACGGGGCGATCTGCGACTGCCGTCGCACCCCGGCGTTGATCTCGGTTCGGCGGTCGACGATCGTCGCCTCCTTGCGAAGGTTGTCGAGGAAGAGCCGAACCCGGCGCTCGCGAGCACCCTGCAGCGCTTGTTCGCGAAGGATCCCCTTCATCGCCTCGAACTCGGTTGGGTTCGCCTCGACCCGCGCGAGGACCTGCATCACCACCACCGCCTCATCGGTCTGCGCCAGCCCGAGGCCTCCCACCGGGATGGAGAAGGCGGCGCCGATCGCCTCATTGGCATAGCCGAGCCCTTGGATGAATCCGAGGCGCGTGAAGGGACCGGCGCTGTCCGCGACGATGTTCGCCTTTGCCGCCGCCGCCGTCAGCGAGGCCCCCTTCGCCTCACGGAGCAGGGTCTCGCCCTTGCTCAGCTGCGCGGCCGCGGCCTTCCGGCTCTTGAGGACGCTGCGAATCTCCTCCTTCACCGTGGCAAAGGACTGGAGTCCGCCGACGCTCAGCGAATCGAGGCGCGCCAGATAGTACCCGTTCTCGTCATCGAGGAGGTCGCTGATCTCGCCGGGGACGGGGCCAGAGAAGGCCCAGCCCGTGAGGCCAGGAACGGGGCGGCCAAGATACGAAGCCTGCTGCCCATCCTGCACGGGGATCTGGGAGATGAGCAGCTTGAGCTCTCCCGCGGCGCTGTCAAGCTTCGCCGGCTCGCTCGACCCTGCGGCGATCGCGGAAAGGCGGTCCGCCTGACGATCCGTCTGGGTGGCCGATGCCTCGGCCTGCTCCACCTTCAACAAGATGTGGCGGAGCGCGAGCGTGTCCCCTTTGCGATCGGTCACCTGGATCAGATGCCAGCCGAAGGCGGTCAGGACTGGCTCCGAGATCTGGTTCAGGCGAAGCGCATAGGCGGCGGTCTCGAAGGCGGGGACGAAGCGCCCCTTGCCACCACGACCGAGGTCGCCCCCCTGCGCGCCGGACACCGTGTCCGCCGACTCGCGACGGGCCACATCGGCGAAGCTCGAGCCCGCGGCACCGGAGAGGATCTCCTCGCGCAGCGCGCGCGCGCGTTCACGCGTCGCCGCCGTGTCGGCCGCGGATGGGGTGCGGTCGATCGTCACGAGCGAGACCACCGCTCGGCCTGGACGGGTCCAGCGATCCTTGAATCGGTCGTAGAACGCCTTCACCTCGCTATCGCTCACCTCGGTCGTGGAGATCTCGGCCGGGGTCGGACGGAGCGCCACGAAGCGCACGGTGGCGCTGTCCCGCTCGTCTCGGAAGGTCTGCCAGAGCCGCGCATCGCTCACATAGGCGTCGGCGATCAGCTGGGAGAAGAGTTTCGCGCGCGGGAGCTCCGTGCGGTAGTAGTTCTCGAGTTGCACCAGGAGCCCCTGTTGCTTCGCCACCGGCGAGCTGAGGAAGCGCTGATACTTCTGGAGGTCGAAGCGCCCGTCCGTCTGGAGGTCGGGATTCTGCATGAGCTGCGGAGGCGGGGAGCTGAGGGCCGCTTGCCGGATCTCCGCATCGGAGACGCGGATCCCACGCCGCTCGTACTCCTGCTGGAGCAGGAGGTCGGAGACCATCTGCTCGAACGCCTGTTCCTCGAGCCGGCGCTGGTCGTCCAGCGTCAGGGCCCGTCCCGCCTGCTGCTCCTGCTGCTGTCGGAGCTGCTGGACGAGGTTCTGCCACGAGAGGTAGGGGATCTCGTCCCCATTCACCTTGGCGACGATCGTCGCGCTCGTGACCGGCGCGCGGCCGATGAGCCCAGACATGTCGCCGAGGAGGAAGCCGCCGACGAAGGCGACGAAGAGGAAGATCCAGATGTACTTCGCGATGCCCCGCATCTGTTGCAGCACGGACGAGAACCCTGAGGCTGACGGTGAAAGTCCTGCACGGAGTAACCCTGAAACCTACCCGTCGCCACGACGTAAAATCAAGCGAGACGGGCACTTCTGAATTGACCATCCCCGTTGGGCGATGCTAGCTTCCGCAAAGGGCGCTGACGCCCGAACCGTCCTGTCCCCGCGCCCCCCGGCATGTCCGACTTCGACCGTCTTGACGCCCTTCGCCTCCGTTTCGCCGATCAGCCGACGCGGTTCGGCGTGTCGTATGCTGAGGCCCTGCGGCGGGATGGCCGATTCGAGGACGCGGTCGTGGTCCTCCGCGCCGTGCTGGGAGAGGTGCCCCGCAACGTCCTCTGTCTGGGGATCCTCGCACGCTGCCTGCGGGACCTCGGACACCTTGATGAGGCTGGCGTCGCGGTGCGCGCGGCCCTCACCCTCGACCCCGACGATCCGGTCGCGAGCGAGTTGTCGTACCTTCTCCCGTTCGCGCCCGCGGCCGCGCCCGCGCCCGCGCCAGAGTCGGAGGCCGACGCACCGATGCCTTCGGTCTTCGTGACGCAAACCATGGCCGAGCTCTACGTGCAGCAGGGGATCCCGGCGCGCGCGGTCGCGATCTACCGTGAACTCGTGAGCCGGGCGCCGGATGATGCCCGTCTCTTGGCCCGGTTGCACGAGGTGATCGAGCTGAGTGAGCGTCAGGAGAGTTCCGAGCCGGAATGCCTGGAGGACGCGCACGCGTTCGAAAGCGTCTTCGATTTCACCGAGGATGCGCACCGCATCGCCCCTCTCGCCGATGACACGGAGGAGTCGATGCTCGCGGGTCTATCCTTCGAGGCGATCTCGCTCCCCACGCCAGCACCGGAGGGTAGGGGACTCGACCTCCCGGTCGGCACCGGACCGTCCGCGCGTGAGGCGCTCCGTCAGCTTGCGCGGCAACCGGTGGCGTCCCGTGCGTTGCGTCGACCGCCCGTCGTGCCGCCGCCACGGCCGACCGCGCGCCCCACCGCGACCGGGACGCGTCCGACGAAGCAGGTCGGATCGCCACCACGCGCCGACCTGACGGGTGAAGACTTCGACCAATGGCTCCGGGGGGTCACCTGATGCGCATCGCCGTCTTCAACGGACCGAATCTCAACCTGCTCGGCATTCGCGAGCCGGCCATCTACGGCTCCACCACCTTGGGGGAGATCGAATCGCGACTCGAGGCCGTGGGGGAGACGCTCGGCATCACCCTCCTCTTCTCGCAGTTCAATGACGAGGGGAGGATGATCGACGCGATCCACAACTGCTACGGGGTGGTGGATGGTGCGCTGGTGAACGCGGGGGCCTGGACGCACACCAGTCTCGCGCTCCGCGATGCGCTGACCGCGGTCCAGCTCCCGTACGCCGAGGTCCACCTCTCCAACATCTGGGGACGAGAGCCGGAGCGACGACATTCCTGGCTCGCGCCGGGCGCGATCGGGGTGATCGCGGGGTTCGGGGCGGACGGATATGAGCTCGCCTTGCGCGGGCTCGTGCAGGCGTTGCGGCGCACCGCCGAGTCGTGACCTCACTGCTCTACGCCGTGGTCGCGGCGGCGGGGAACGTCGTGGGGGCCGCCGCGATCACCGCCCGCCCCAAGTGGGCGCCGCGCACGCTCGAGCTCCTGCTCGCCCTCTCGGCAGGCTTCCTCGTCGCCGTCTCCCTCACCGGGCTCCTCCCAGAGGCCCTGCTCGCCGGGGGGCCGACGGCGCCGGTCATCATCCTCCTCGGCTTCCTGCTGGTCCATCTCACTCAGCATGCCCTCGTCGGCCATTTCCACTTCGGTGAGGAGACCCACGTCGTCGGGCGCGAGGTGGGGAACGCTGCGCTCGTCGGGCTCTTGCTCCACACCTTCGTGGACGGCGTCGCGATCGCCAGCGCGTTCCACGTCGGTCCCGATCTGGGAATCCTGGTCTTCGGGGCCATCCTCCTGCATAAGGTGCCGGAGGGGCTCGCTATCGCCTCCCTCTGGGTCGCCTCGGGACGCACCCGTCGAGCGGCCCTCGGCGCCGCCACGGCCCTTGGGGTCGCGACACTCGTCGGCGTGGCCCTCACCGAATGGCTCGACCCGTTGCGACAGGCAGGACTCGCCCTCTCGGCGGGCGTCACGTTGTACGTCGGCGCCTCGAATCTGATCCCCGAGTTCCAGGGGAAGAGTGGGTGGGGACACAATGTCGCCTTCTTCGTCGGGTGCGGGATCGCCCTGATCCTTCGCACCCTGATCGCGACGTGAGCACCGGCCGTGCCGCGCGCGCCTCCAGCGGCGTGCCGCTGGCGGCGCGGTTGCGCCCGCGTACGCTCGACGAGGTGGTGGGGCATGAGGCGCTGCTCGGCGAAGGGAAGCCGTTGCGGCGCGCCATCGCGAGCGGGGAGCCGGGATCGTTCCTGCTCTGGGGACCCCCGGGCAGCGGGAAGACGACCATCGCGCGGCTCGTCGCGCAGCATGTCGAGGCGGAGTTCGTCCCCTTCAGCGCGGTCACCGATGGGATCCCACGCCTACGGGAGATCGTTGCCACCGCGGAGAAGCGCGGCCTCTTCGCGACGCGGACGATCCTCTTCATCGACGAGATCCATCGCTTCAATCGCGCGCAGCAGGATGCGTTGCTCCCCCATGTGGAGAGTGGGCTCCTGACGTTGATCGGGGCGACGACGGAGAACCCGAGCTTCGAACTGACCGGGGCGTTGTTGAGCCGCCTCCGCGTCGTGGTGCTCCAGCCCCTCACCGCCACGGCGATCGCGACGTTGCTGGATCGGGCGATGCAGGATCCCATACGCGGCTTGGGGAGCCTTGGTCTGACGTTGGAGCCCGGCGCGCGGGATGCCTTGGCGCAGCTCGCTGACGGGGATGCGCGCCGAGCGCTCACCGTGCTCGAGACGGCGGCGTCGCTCGCGACGGATCGCATCGCACCGGACCTGGTCGAGGCGGCGATACAGCAACGCGTCGCGCAGTACGATAAGTCGGGGGAACAGCATTTCAATCTCATCTCCGCCTATCACAAGGCGCTGCGAGGCTCCGATCCGCAGGGCGCGCTCTATTGGCTCGCGAGGATGATCGAGGGGGGCGAGGATCCGATGTATATCGCGCGCCGCACGGTGCGGTTCGCGGCGGAGGATGTGGGGCTCGCCGACCCGCGCGCCCTCTCGCTCGCCATCGCCGCGCGCGACGCCTACCACTTCCTCGGGTCCCCCGAGGGAGAGCTCGCGCTCGCCGAGGCCGCGGTTTATCTGGCGACGGCGCCCAAGTCGAATCGCCTGTATACCGCCTGGGCCGCGGCGCGGGAGGCAGCCCGATCGACCCCCGCAGCGCAGGTGCCGCTCCACATCCGCAACGCCCCGACCGCTTTGATGAAGGAGCTCGGATATGGGGCGGGGTATCGGTATGCGCACGACGTCCCTGAGGGGTATCTCCCACAGGACTACCTCCCGGACGAGGTGCACGGCGTGACCTTCTACGAGCCCGGAGGTCACGGATTCGAGAAGGAGATCGAGAAGCGGTTGGCATGGTGGCGCTCGCTCGGCGAGCGCGTGGCGCAAGGACAGGAGGGGCACACACCGGATGAGGGATCGCATGGCTGATCGCACGCACGACGGAAGGCATCGGGAGGTGACGGGGGTGGGGCGGCGGCGGTCGTGGTCGCTGCTGGTCATCGTGGTGCTCGTGACGCTGACCGGGTGCCGATCGCTCGCACGCGCGGCGTTCATTCCCCCCGAGGTCGCCGTCGCCGATACCAAGGTCCGGAACATCGGACTGCGTGGCGGGGCCCTCGACGTCACCCTCCGCGTGGACAATCCCAACGACTTCCGTCTCGACGTCGCGGCCGTCCGCTACACCGTGTGGGTGGACTCCACGCAGGTCGCGTCGGGAAATGTCGAGCGGGTCGTCACCTTGCTGCCGCGCTCCACCACGATGGTCGAGGTCCCCG
Organism: Gemmatimonadaceae bacterium; assembly: GCA_964228675.1. Lineage (GTDB taxonomy): Bacteria > Gemmatimonadota > Gemmatimonadetes > Gemmatimonadales > Gemmatimonadaceae > Pseudogemmatithrix. Next base: position 5,621 of record CAXRBM010000066.1, on the reverse strand, counting down.
TCGAATTCCTGCTCGATGCGCTGCGAGTGGTGATGGTGCGCTTCGTATCCTCGGGGACGGTCCCGTATCGGGTGACCGGGGAGTTTCGTTATGTGACGCCGTTCGGCGGGATCACGCGCCCCTTCGAGAGCGCGGGCACGGTGCGTCGATGAGCAAGGATCTGATCGAGCTCGCGCCCCCGCAAGAGCGGGCGATCCTCGTCGGCGCGCCACTCAAGCGTGGGACCGATCGGCATCACGCCGCCGAGCATCTCGATGAGCTGGCGCAGCTTGCCGATACCGCGGGCGCACGCGTGGTCGGGACCCTCACGCAGCAGATCGATCGCCCCGACCCCGCCACCTATATCGGACGCGGCAAGGTCGAGGAGCTCAAACAGTTGGTGAGCGCCACCGAGGCGACGCTGGTCATCTTCGACGACGAGCTCTCGCCGGCGCAGGGGAAGAACCTCGAGGGTGAGGTCGGGAAGCGAGTGATCGATCGCGCGGAGCTCATCCTCGACATCTTCGCGGTGCGGGCGCGCTCAGCTGAGGCGCGGATGCAGGTGGAGTTGGCGCAGCTCGAGTATTCGCTCCCGCGCCTCGTGCGGATGTGGACCCACTTGGAGAAGTTCCGCGGCGGCATCGGCGTGCGCGGTCCTGGCGAGACGCAGCTCGAGACCGACCGTCGTCTCGTGGGGCACCGGATCCGGTTGCTCAAGGAGCGGCTCGAGGAGGTCACCAAGGCGCGCCATGTGCAGCGCGCGGGCCGGACCGGCGCCTTCAAGGCCTCCCTCGTCGGCTACACGAATGCGGGGAAGAGTTCGATCCTCCGTGGGATCTCGGGCAGCGCCGAGGTCTTCGTCGAGGATCGCCTCTTCGCGACCTTGGATCCGCTCACCCGCGAAGTCGACCTCGGCGACCATCAGTCCGTCCTGCTCACCGATACGGTGGGGTTCATCCGCAAGCTCCCGCACCATCTCGTCGCCAGCTTCCGCGCGACGCTCGAGGAGGTGCAGGAGGCGGATCTCCTCCTCCATGTGATCGATGCGAGTCATCCCTCGTGGGAGGAGCATCGCCTGGTGGTCGACCAGGTGCTCGCCGAGCTCGAAGCGCATGCGATCCCGATGGTCTATGTGTTCAATAAGGTCGATCGGCTCGAGCCGGAGGTGCGTGTCGCGCTCGAGGCGCGGATCGCGAACCTTGCCCCGGGGAGCGTCTTCACCAGTGCGGCCTCTCCGGCGGGACTCGAGCCGCTCCGCGACCTCCTGCGCGAGGCCCGACGGGCCCGCCGTCCTGAGGTCGTCCTCGCCATCCCGATGACCGATGGGAAGCTGCTCGCCGAGGCGCATCGGCTCGGCGAGGTGACCGCGAGTGAGCCCGACGAGGGGGAGGGGGTCCTGGTGGTGCGCGGCCGGTTCGACGGGGCGGCGCTGGCGAGGCTGGTGCGCGGGGGCGCCGAGGAGCGGTAGGGGGACGGCCCGTGTAATTTTCTCGGGATGCACGCCTCCGAGATCCGCCGCCGTTTCCTCGACTATTTCGCCCGGCAGGGACACATCATCCGCCCGAGCTCCGCGCTCGTGCCCGCCGATGACCCGACGTTGCTCTTCACCAACGCCGGGATGGTGCCGTTCAAGAAGATCTTCCTCGGGCAGGAGGCGCCCCCCGACGGGCACCGCCGCGCGACCACGAGCCAGAAGTGCGTGCGCGCCGGTGGCAAGCATAATGACCTCGAGCAGGTGGGCCACACGGCGCGGCACCACACCTTCTTCGAGATGCTCGGCAACTTCTCGTTCGGTGACTATTTCAAGCGCGATGCGATCCGCTTCGCCTGGGCGTTCGTGACAGAGGAGCTGAAGCTCCCCACGGAGCATCTGCGCGTCACCGTGTATCATGAGGACGACGAGGCGCGGCAGCTGTGGCAAGCGGTCGCCGGCGTCCCACCGACACGGATCTATGGCCTCGGCGAGCGCGACAACTTCTGGCAGATGGCGGACACCGGCCCCTGTGGCCCGTGCAGCGAGATCTACGTCGACCTCGCGCATCTGACCAAGGACTTCGCCTTCCCCAAGGACGCCGCAGGGGAGTGGACGCGCACCGATCTCGCGGACGTCTCGCTCGATGCCTTCGTCGAGGGCGCGGAGGCGGGGCGCTTCCTCGAAATCTGGAACCTCGTCTTCATGCAGTACGATCGGCAGGCGGATGGGACCCTCGTCCCGCTCCCGAAGCCGAGTGTCGATACCGGCGCGGGGCTCGAGCGGATCGCCGCCGTGCTGCAGGGGGTCTCGAACAACTACCACACCGATCTCTTCTCGCCACTGCTCGATCGCGTCGCGGAGGTCACGGGCACGCCGTACGCCTACCATCGGGAGGATTCGGTCAGCTATCGCGTCCTCGCCGATCATGCGCGGGCGGTGACCTTCCTCCTCGCCGATGGCGTCTTCCCGAGCAATGAGGGGCGGGGCTATGTGCTCCGGCGCATCCTGCGGCGCGCGGTGCGGCATGCCTGGTTGCTCGGTCGTCGCGAGCCGACCCTCGTGCGGGTCGTCGAGCGGGTGATCGAGTTGATGGGGGACCAGTTCCCGGAGATCGTGAGCCGGCGGAGTCATATCCTCGAGACGACGCGCGCCGAGGAAGAGCGCTTCCTCGCGACCGTCGACGGCGGGATGTCGCGCTTCGAGCAGTTGGCCCCGATCGGCTCCACGCAGGGGTCGACCGCGCTCCGCGGGACGATCAGCGGGGAGGATGTCTTCAAACTCTACGATACCTTTGGCTTCCCGGTCGATCTCACGGAGCTGATGGCGCGCGAGCGGGGCTACGTGGTGGACCTCGCCGGGTTCGAGGCCGCGCTCGATGCGCAGCGTCGGCAGAGCCAAGAGGAGCGCAAGAGCCGGCAACTCGGCGTGGCGATCGATGAGCTCGCCGACCCGACGCAATGGCGCACCGGTCCTGACGGGAAGCGTGGGCGCTTCGTCGGCTATGATCGCACGGAAGTGGAGACGGAGGTCATCGCGATGCGGACGATGGACGATGGGCGTGTCGCGCTCATCCTCGCCGACTCGCCGTTCTACGCGGAGTCGGGTGGACAGGTCGCCGACCATGGCGAAGTCGCTGGCGAGGGATGGCGGCTCGAGGTCGCGGATGTGCGCAAGGTCGATGGCCAGGTCGCGGTGATCGGGAAGGCCACTGGCACGGTGCGCTTCGCCCGGGCGCAGGCGCGCGTGCCAGCGGATCGCCGCCGCGATACGGAGCGCAACCACACCGCGACGCATCTCCTGCATGCCGCGCTCCGCAGCGTGCTCGGGGATCATGTGCATCAAGCGGGTTCGCTCGTCGCGCCCGATCGCCTTCGCTTCGACTTCACGCATCATGGTCCGGTGACCCGCGAGCAGCTCGAGACCATCGAACAGATGGTGAATGAGGGCGTCTGGGCGAACGTCGATGTCCGGATCAGCGAGCGACCCTATCAGGAGGCGATCGCGGCCGGCGCGATGGCGCTCTTCGGTGAGAAGTACGGTGACGTGGTGCGGGTGGTGGAGATCGCGGGGCGCAGTACCGAACTCTGCGGTGGGACCCATGTGCGGAACACCGGACAGATCGGCGCGCTCCGCATCGTGAGCGAGAGTGGCGTGGCCGCGGGCGTGCGTCGCATCGAGGCCGTCACCGGTCGCCGAGCGCACGCGCTCCTTCGCGAGCGTGAGGCGGCGCTCTCCGCGATCGCAGCACGCCTCAAGGTGAACACCCTCGCCGGCGACGCCCTCACCAAGAAGGTCGATGATCTCCTCGCCGAGCGGAAGAAGCTCGAGCGGCGCGTCGAGGAGGCGCTCGCCGGCGGTGGCGCCGGGGGCGGTGACCTCCTCGCGGGCGCGGAATCGGTCGGGACCGCGCGACTCCTGATGAAGGAGATCGCGGTCCCGACGATGAAGGAGCTGCAGGCCCTTGGCGACGCGGTGCGCGCGGCGCTCGGCAGCGGGATCGGTCTCCTCTTGGGCACCTTCGAGGACGACAAGCAGGGGCTCGTGGTCGTCGTCACCGATGATCTGGTCGGGCGGGGGATCACCGCGGGGGGACTGGTGAAGGCCCTCGCGGCGGAGACCGGGATCAAGGGGGGCGGGAAGCCCCACATGGCGCAGGCTGGTGTCACGGCCGATCAGCGCGAGGCCGTGCGTGCGGCAGCGCAGCGCGTGGCCCGTGGCGCGTTGGAGAGTGGCGTATGACCTCGCAGTGGATCGCGGCGCGCGTCACCGATGTTCCCCCGGCCCTCGTCGAACGCGTGCAGCGGCTGGTCCCGACGGCTGATGGGGCCCCGGTCGATCGGCTCATCGACACGGCGACGTCACTCCTCCGCACCACCGTCGCGCAGGGCGAAGGAGAGGGAGCTCGCGCTGTCGCGCTCGATCTCCTCGCCGCGGACGCCTGTGTCACCTGGGCCTTCGAGGCGATCACCGATCCCTCCGACCTCCCCGCCGTCGCCGATGCCGCGATGCAGCGGATCACCGACGCGCTCACCTGACGCGCTGAACCACGAGAGTCGAGATGACCGCCATCGATCCCGTCACCCATCTCACCGAACTCGCCGAGACCGCTGCGCGCGCAGCCACCGCGCTCGGCGCCGGCATCCGTGAGGCCACCGCGCTCGTGCAGGGTACGCTCGCGAACGGAGGGACCCTCCTCTTCTGCGGGAACGGGGGGAGCGCCGCCGATGCCCAGCACATGGCGACGGAGTACATGGTGCGCTATCGCCGGAATCGTGCGCCGCTGCGCGCGATCGCGCTGACCACGGACACCTCCAACCTGACGGCGTGCGGCAACGACTTCTCCTTCGACGAGATCTTCAGTCGGCAGGTGGAGGGGCTCGGACGGGCAGGGGACCTGCTGATCGTGCACACCACGAGTGGGAATTCGCCGAACTGTCTGCGCGCCGTCGAGGTTGCCCGCTCGATGGGGGTGCGCACCCTCGCGCTCACCGCCAAGGATGGCGGGAAGATCAGGGCGATGGTCGACTGCTGCCTGGTCGTCCCCACCGACCGCACCGATCGCGCGCAGGAGATCCATCTCGCGATCCAGCACGCGATCTGTGACGCGGTCGAGTCGTCTGGGCTCGGGACGGACCGCCCCAAGACGGCCTGATGCGCGCCGCGCGCCGCGCGGGGCTCGGTGCGTTGATCGCCGAGCGGGGGATGGACGCCATGCTCGTCTCGGCCCTCCCGAACATCCGCTATCTCACTGGGTTCTCCGGGTCGAACGCCCTGCTCCTCGTCACGGCGGACGGGGCGACCCTCCTCACGGACTTCCGCTATGCCACGCAGGTGAAGACCGAGGTTCGGGGCGGGGTGCGGGCCATCGTCGAGGCGCACTCGCTCTGGAGCGCCCTGCTGGCGACGCTGCGCGAGCCCGGCGCCGGTGCGCGGCGGATCGGTTTCGAGACAGAGCACCTTTCCCACCGCGACGCTCATCGCTTCCTCGACGAGGCACGGGACGCCGCTTCGGAGTGGCGACCGACCACGCATCTCGTCGAGGCGCTCCGGGAGGTGAAGGACGCCGAGGAGCTGGCGCGCATCCGGACGGCGGTCGCGATCGCCGAGACGGCGCTCGAGCGGACCCTCCCCACGATCCGCGTCGGCCAGACGGAGCTCGAGGTGGCGG
>CAXRBM010000065.1:0-3385 GCA_964228675.1 Gemmatimonadaceae bacterium | reverse complement strand
GCGTTCCTCGACATGGTCGGGCTCCTCATGGTGCTCCCGCTCATGCCGTTCTACGCGCAGCGGTTCGTCGGGCAGGGACCCCTCTGGGCCTTCTTCGATCGGCTGGGGATGGGGGGCGAGGGGGCGGTGATCTCCCTCCTGGTCTCGTCCTTCGCGATCGCCCAGCTGGTGAGTGCCCCCTTCTGGGGCAGAGTCTCGGATCGAGTCGGGCGGCGTCCCGCGCTGCTGGTCGGGATGGCGGCGAGCGGGATCGCCTACATCGGCTTCGCCTTCGCGAATTCGTTGGAGCTCCTCTTCATCTCGCGCATCGTGCAGGGCGCGGGGGGCGGGACCACCGGGGTGATCCAAGCCTACGTGGCCGACGCGACCGAGCCCAAGGATCGGGCGAAGACCCTCGGGTGGCTCTCGGCCGCCACCAACGCGGGTGTCGCGCTCGGGCCGGTGCTCGGCTCCGGCGCCGCCAAACTCTTCGGGAATAGTGGACCCGGGCTCGTCGCCTTCGGCCTCACGATCGTGACGATGGCCTTCGCCTTCCGCTATCTCACCGAATCGAACGAGTACGCCGGTGCGGCTGCGCATGAGCGACCGAAGGTCCAGCGCTCGGGGACGGCGGTGCGGCGTGTGCTCTCGCACCCGATGGAACCGGCGTCACGATTGATCTGGATGTACGCCGTGGGGATGGGGGCCTTCCAAGGGATGACGGCGATCCTCGCGCTCTTCCTGAATGCGCGCTTCCAGATCGGCGTGGGCCAGATCGGCTGGGTCTTCACCTACATCGGGGTGATCTCGGTCGTCGCGCGCGCGCTGGTCTTGGGTCCGGCGGTCGATCGCTTCCGTGAGCCGCGACTCTCACGGATCGGTCAGACCCTACTCGCCATCGGCTTGGGGGCGCTCCCCTTCACGACGAACTACGTCATGTTGGCGCTCGCGATCATGCTGATCCCGCTCGGCACCGCCTTCACCTTCCCCTGTGTGACGGGGATGCTCTCGCAAGTGATCCCGAACCACGAGCGCGGGTTGTATATGGGGGTGCAGCAGACCTTCGGCGGCTTGGCCCGCGTGATCGGCCCGATCTGGGCGGGGTTCGCCTTCGACTATCTGGGCCGCGGGGTGCCATTCTATACCGGGGCCGCGCTCGCGGCGATCACCATCGTGTTGGGACTCGGGATCGAAAAGCACATCCCGGCGCGCTGACGTTCACCCGGCGATCATCGCCGCGGCTCGCGCCGGCCGCACGCGCGCATGATCACACCACGCGCGGCGTCTCGTACTCCCCGGTATCTCCCGAGCGCGCGGGATGGCGTGACATCGACGCGTCCTCGGTCTCGGTGATCAACCGGACCCCGCGCTCGAAGAAGAGATAGTTGTACGCCCACTGCATCAGCACGCTGAGCCGGTTCCGGAATCCGACGAGGAACATCACGTGCACCAGGAGCCAGGTGAACCAGGCGAGGTGGCCGGCGATCCGGAGCTTCCCATCGAAGAAGCTCGCGACCGCCTTGTGGCGTCCGATCACGGCAAGATCGCCCTTGTTCAGATAGCGGAAGGGCCGCATCGCGCGCCCCTCGATCTGTGCGACGATGTTCTCCGCCGCCCGACGCGCCATCTGCGTCGCCGCCGGCGCCACCGCCGGCACCTCGCGTCCATCGGTCGACGTCGCCGCCGCCGCATCACCGATCACGAAGACCCGGGGATCGTCCGGCAGATGCAGCTCGGGGGTCACCTGCGCACGCCCCATGCGATCCATCGTCGTCTCCAACGTCGCGATGAGCGGCGACGCCTGATTCCCCGCCGCCCAGAAGACCGACTCCGACTCGATATGCTCGGTCCCGATCGAGACCCCGTGCTCATCGATGTCGGTCACGATCGCATTGGTGCGCACCTCGACGCCAAGTCGCTCGAGATCGCGTTGCGCACGGCGCGAGAGCGATTCGGGGAAGGCAGGGAGGATCCGCGGCCCCCCCTCCAACAGGATCACGCGCACCGTCGCGGTGTCGATCCGCCGGAAATCGGCGCGGAACGCGACCTTGCACATCTCCGGCAACACCCCGGCGAGCTCCACCCCCGTCGGGCCACCACCGACCACCACATAGGTCAGCAGCGCCTGCCGCGCCTTGGGATCGTCCTCCCACTCGGCGCGCTCGAAGGCGAGCAAGAACCGCTTCCGGATCCTCCGCGCATCCTCGACGCTCTTGAGGCCCGGCGCCCACTTCTCCCACTCGGAACGCCCGAAGTAGGAGTGCCGTGTCCCCGGGGCGACGATCAGATAGTCGTAGGGGATCGGATCGCTCTCGCCCACCACACGGATCGCGCGCGCGGTGCGATCGATCCGCTCGACCGTCCCCAAGAGCGTCGTGACCTCCTTTTCGTTCCGCAGCACCCAGCGGATCGGCGCCGTCACATCACTCGGCGCCAGCGAGGTCGTCGCCACCTGATACAACAGCGGCTGGAAGAGATGGTGGTTGGTGCGATCGATCAGCAGCACCTCGAGCCCCGGCCGCGCGAGTGCGCGCGCGGCGTTGAGCCCACCGAAACCACCACCGATGATGACGACGCGCGTCCGCGCGGAGGGGCGCGCCATGGTCGGTCCTTACCTCGTGGTCCGCGCGGCGCTGCCAGTACGTCGCGACCCGGTGCTCGGACGCGCCACCTGGGCGAGCGCCTCGCTCACGATCCGCCCCTGCTCCTCCGCATGCTCCGACGCATACCCCTCGGCGGGGCTCGCCCGCTCCGGTCGGCCGTAGTAGCGGATAACGAGGGCGTTCCCGGTGGAGACGCGGAGCCGCGGCGCCACGAAGCTCCAGGCGCCCTGGTTCTTCGGCTCTTCCTGCACCCACGCCACCTCTTCGATCCGCGGATAGCGGTCGACGAGCTGCGCCACCGACTCATGCGGCCAGGGGTAGAGCTCCTCCACCCGTACGACGGCGACATGCTCTGGGACCCCCTTCGCGATGAGGTCGTAGTAGACCTTCCCCGTGCAGAAGACGAGACGACGCACCGCATCCCGCTTCGTCGCGCCCTGCGGATCGTCGAAGACGACCTGGAAGCTGCCCTCGCTCAGATCGCCAAGCGATGAAGCCGCCTGCGCGAGGCGCAACAGCGACTTGGGCTGCATCAGCACGAGTGGACGCCGCGGCGAGAGCAACGCCTGACGTCGCAGCACGTGGAAGTACTGTGCCGGCGTGCTCGGATACGCGACGCGCAGATTCCCCTCGGCGCAGAGCTGCAGATAGCGCTCCAGTCGCGCGCTCGAGTGCTCGGGTCCCTGCCCTTCGTAGCCATGCGGCAGGAGCAGCACGAGCCCCGAGTCCTGGCCCCACTTCGCGCGATCCGACGCGATGAACTGATCGATGATCGGCTGCGCCATGTTGCTGAAGTCGCCGAA
>CAXRBM010000064.1:0-3536 GCA_964228675.1 Gemmatimonadaceae bacterium | reverse complement strand
CCAGACCGTCGGATCACTCGTCGGCCACTGCTCGGCCGCGAAGCGCCGCTGCAGCCCCGGCGCGATCCGGCGCGCGAGCATCGCCGCCTCGATCGCGATCGTCCCGGAGCCGCACATCGGATCGAGCAGCGGGGTCGCGGGATCCCACGCCGCGCCGCGCAGCATCGCGGCCGCGAGGGTCTCCCGGAGCGGCGCCCGCCCCACGGCGAGCCGATACCCGCGGCGATGGAGGAGCTCGCCGGAGGTATCGGCGGAGATCGTGCACACGTCGCGATCGAAGCGCACGACGAAGAGCTGTGGAACCGCCGGCTCCTCCGCCTCATCGGCGTCATCGGCCGCGGCGGTGGCGATGATCAACCGGGGGATCGCCCGCTGCATCGCCTCGAGCACGCGCTGCGCCACAGCATCGGAGTGATAGAGCCGAGACTTCCGACAGGTGACGCGCACCGCGACCTGCGCACCCGGCGCGAGCACGCGCCCCCACTCCACCTGTCGCGAGGCCCGCTCGAGTTCGTGGAACGCCGTCGCCCGAAAGCGTGCGAGCCGCACGAGCACGCGCGAGGCGAGGCGGCTGTGTAGGTTCACGCGCGCGAGGGTCGCCTCGTCGGCGCGGAACTCCAGGCCACCGGGAACGACGGTACTCGTGATCCCGAGCTCGGTGAGTTCACCGGCGAGCAGGGGCTCAAGGCCCAGCGCCGCGATCGCGAAGGCGTCGGTCACGCCGTCGCGGTGCGATCGAGGCGCCGGTGGCGCGCCGCCCAGAGGCGCCAGCCGAAGAGCACCGCGAGCACGAGTCCCCCGAGGATCGGTTCGGTGAGATCCTTCTTCACGCTCATCCCCCAGTGCACGACACCAAGGATGGCGATGAGATAGGTGAGGCGATGCAGCGACTGCCACCGGCGACCGAGCCGACGGATCATCCCCTGTGTCGAGGTGATCGCCAGCGGGGTCATGAGGAGGAACCCCAGCATCCCGATGATGATGTAGGGGCGCTTGGTCAGATCGGTGCGCAGCGTGTCCCAGCCGATGAGCTCGCTCACCCCGAACTGCAGATCGAGGAAGAGCCAGATGCTGAAGTGCATCCAGACCGCGAGATAGGTATAGAGCCCGAGGGTGCGACGATGGCGCGCGAGCCAGTTCCACCCGGTGATCCCACGCAACGGGGTCACCGCAAGGGAGGCGAAGAGGAAGCGGATCGTCCACTCGCCGAGCAGATGCTCTCCCTGCTTCACGGGATCGGTCCCCAGGAGACGCGTCCCCCAGAAGAGATCGGTGAGGAGGACGACGACGCTCCCGAAGATGACGAGCGGGGGCGCGAGGTTCACCAACGGGGCGACCCAGCGGGGCGCCTTGGCGAGCCCGAACCAGGGGCGCGCGAACATCAGTAGTTCTTCCGGAGATCCATCCCCGCGTAGAGCGAGGCGACCTGATCGGCGTACCCGTTGAAGGGGAGGGTCGGGATGCGGCGGAAATTCCCGATGCGGCGTTCCGTCGCCTGACTCCACCGGGGATGATCGACCGCGGGATTCACGTTGGCGTAGAAGCCGTACTCCGATGGGATCGCCTCCATCCACGAGCTCCGCGGCATCCGCTCGACGAGCCGGATCCGGACGATGCTCTTGATCCCTTTGAACCCGTACTTCCAGGGCACGACGAGGCGAAGCGGTGCGCCGTTCTGCGGGGGGAGGTCGCGGCCGTAGACCCCGGTCGCGAGCAGCGTGAGGGGGTGCATCGCCTCATCGAGGCGGAGCCCCTCGATGTAGGGCCACTCGAGGACCGGATAGCGCTGCCCCGGCATCTGCGCGGGATCCATCAACGTCGTGAATTCGACGAAGGCCGCCTTGGCGGTCGGCTTCGCGCGCTTGAGGACATCGGCGAGCATGATCCCCCGCCACGGGATCACCATCGACCAGGCCTCGACGCACCGCATCCGGTAGATGCGATCCTCGACGACGGAGGGCTTGAGGAAGTCCTCGAGCGCGTAGTTCCCCGGCTTCTCGACGAGCCCATCGACGCGCACCGTCCACGGCTTCGTGCGGAACCCCTGCGCGTTCTCCTTGGGATCCTCCTTCCCCGTCCCGAACTCGTAGAAGTTGTTGTAGCCGGTGACGTCCTCCCAGGAGGTGGGGGTGTCGCCCGGCTGCAGGCCGTAGGGCTTGCCGAGGGGCTTGGGCTGGGCCTGATCGCCCGATGGGGCGAGGGCCTGTAGCGAGCCGGTGCCGACGAGGCCCGCGCCGATGAGACCGGCGGCGGTGAGGAACCGGCGACGATCGAGATAGACCCCTTCCGGGGTGATCTCACTCGAGGGGAGGTTGGGGAAGCGCATCTGGTATCTATGATACACCCGGGACGATGGTTCCCGTCCGGAACCTTGGCGCCCCGAATCGGATTGAGCAGGGAGACTCGTTCGACCGGCCTCACCCCCACACCTGACCCGTCCAATGGCCAAGACCCCGCAGAACTTCCAGAACCACGCGATGATGCAGCCCAGCTGGCACTACTGGGCCGTTCCCGCCGCGCTCATCTATCTCGTCTACTGCCTCGACGCGCTCGGGCGGGGAGGGATCAGCACGCATGAGGTCTTCGATCTCATTGGGGCCGTGGGGCTGAACGCCGGGATCTGGTCCTCCCGCATCATGGTCCTCACCGTCCAGGACCGGCTCATCCGGCTCGAGATGCGGCTTCGTCTGCGCGAGGTGCTCCCCGCGCCCCTCGCCGCGCGTATCCCGGAGCTCACGAAGGGCCAGCTCATCGGGCTGCGGTTCGCCTCGGACACCGAACTCCCAGAACTCGTCGATCGCGTTCTCAAGGGGGAGCTCGTCCGGGCTAAGGAGGTCAAGGCAGCGATCAAGGACTGGCAGGCGGACCACCTCCGCGCCTGATCGCTCGCACCTGAGCCGACATGCAGACGGGGCGGGATCCTCTCGGATCCCGCCCCGTCGTGTTTCATCAGGATGCGCTCACTTCGTGAGCAGACTCCCCTGCCACGACGCCTTGGCCGGCTTCTCGAAACGCGCACGGAAATCGCCCACGCTCGCGACGGTCGTGTCAAAGACCATCGTCTCGCCATTCACATCCCCATCGATCGCGAGCTCCTGGAACTGCGGGCGCGTGCAGCCATGCACCAACCCGCTCGGACCGCGGAAGTAGACCATCCCGCCCCCGACCATCGAGGTCCCGATCCCTTCCTCGATCCCTTGGAGCACGCGGAAGAGCCCATCGATCGAACACCCGGACGCACCGGCGGCGTGCTCGTCGACCCCGACCACGAGGAAGTGCTCATCGAGAAAATCCCGCCCGCTCGTCAGCGGGGTCCCATGCGCGGCCCAGGTCAGTAGGAAGGCATCGACCGCCGCGAGAAGCCGCGGGGTGTCGACCTCATCGAGGGGCGCGCCCGCGGCGAAGACCCAACAGCGGGCGTCATCAGGGAGTTGATCGAACGGGACGAGAGGCATCGCAGCTCCGGGCATCGCACCGCGCGTCAGGCGCGGCGCTCGCGCTGAAATCTACGGACGCCCGAGCTCGAACCGGAGGGC
>CAXRBM010000063.1:0-5257 GCA_964228675.1 Gemmatimonadaceae bacterium | reverse complement strand
CAGGTCGACGCCGCCGACCTTGGTGACGCCCAACTTGATCCCCTCGAAAATGCCGACCGCGGCATCGAGGGTCGGGAGGGCGATCAGCTCACCATTCGCCGCGAGCTTCGCGGCCGTCGACGTGGCGCCGGCCACCGTCGCATTGCGCGGATCGGGCAACTTGCTGAAGACGGCGTTCACGCGCCCCGCGACCGCGAAGTGCGGGAAGCCACCCAGGGTGGTGCCGAGGCCGAGGGTGTGGCTGCCGCCGGCGATCGCCCCGCCGAGCTGCGACGAGAGCGAGGAGAAGACGTCCGAGAGGCTATTGCAGGCCACCGAGGTCGCCGTAGCGCACCCGGTGGTGGTGGTCTGCGCCGCCACCGGAGCGGTGAGCGCGGCGAGAGCGAAGGACGCGACGACGAGGCGACGCATGGGTACGGACTCCTTGGTCAGACGAGGTGAACCCGCCCGGTGCCCGGGCGGAGGTGGCCCAACATCCAGCTATCGACGCCGGCCGCCGCCGCAACGTCACGAATCGCCGCAGCCTCCGCCGTGTCACAGATCACAATCATCCCGATCCCTTGGTTGAAGGCGCGGAACATCTCCGATGTTTCCACTTTACCGGCCTCCTGGAGGACGCGAAAGAGCGCCGGGGGCTCCCAGGCCGAGGTCTCCACCACCGCATCGAGATGGGCCGGGAGGGCGCGGTCGAGGTTGCCGGGGATCCCACCCCCCGTGATGTGCGCCATCGCATGCACGCGCGAGAGCACCGGACTCAGCACCGGGAGATAAGACCGATGGACCGCGAGGAGCACGTCGGCGACGCTCCGTCCCGCATGATTCGGGAAGGGATCATGTGGCCCGAGCTTGAGGCGCTCGGTCACGATCCGGCGCGCCAGCGAGTACCCGTTGGTGTGCAGTCCGGTCGAGGCGAGCCCGACGAGGACATCCCCCGCCTGCACCCGCGCCGGCGTGATGACCTCGTCCTCCTCCACCCACCCGACGATGAACCCCGCGAGGTCGTAGTCAGGCGGGGTGTAGACCCCGGGCATCTCCGCCGTCTCCCCCCCCATCAGGGCGGCGCCATTCTCACGGCATCCCGCCGCGACCCCCGCGACGATCCCCTCCACCACCGAGGGGACGAGCTTCCCGAAGGCGACATAGTCGAGGAAGAAGAGGGGGCGCGCCCCCTGCACGAGGATGTCGTTGACGCAGTGATTGACGAGGCAGTGCCCGATGGTGTCGTGCCGATCGGCCTCGATCGCGACCTTGATCTTGGTCCCCACGCCATCGGCGCTCGAGACGAGCAGCGGGGCGCGCGCCCCCTCCGGCATACGGAACATCCCGCCGAACCCACCGAACGCCCCGCGCGTCCCCGCGGTGAAGGTGCTCTCCACGAGCCGCTTGATGCGCCCCTTGGAGTCCTCCGCCGCGTCGATGTCGACGCCGGCACTCGCGTAGGTCAGGCGGCCCTCGGTCACGCGTCCATCTTCCGGTCGAAGGTCACGAGCTGATGGAACTCCGCCACGCGCCGGATGATGTCGTCCCGCGTGATCTCGAGGAGGCGGGTGATCGAGAAGCCCTCCACGACGAACGACCCCATCGCCGAGCCGATGACGACGGCGCGCTTGAGGTTCTCGTCGGTGAGATCGCGGGTGCGGGCGAGCCAGCCCATGAACCCCCCGGCGAAGGAATCCCCCGCCCCGGTCGGATCGAAGACCGACTCGAGCGGGAAGGCCGGGGCGAAGAAGATCGAGTCCTTGGTGAACATGAAGGCGCCATGCTCGCCCTTCTTGATGAGCACGGTACGGGGGCCGCGCGCGAGGATCCAGCGCGCCGCCTGCACGAGATTCGCCTGTTCGGTGAGCTGCCGGGCCTCGCCGTCATTCAGCGTGAGGATGTCGACGTGCTTGATGAGCTCGAGGAGATCCCCTCGCCGCGACTCGATCCAGAAGTTCATCGTGTCGCAGGCGACGAGCTTCGGCTTTTTGATCTGCCGAAGGACGTCGAGCTGGAGCCGCGGGTCGATGTTCGCGAGGAACACATACTCGCTGTCGGTGAAGGCCTCAGGGAGCTTCGGCCGGAAGTTCGAGAAGACGCCGAGGCGGGTCTCGATCGTCTCTGCCGAATTGAGGTCGTGGCGATAGCGCCCACGCCACCGGAAGCTCTCCCCCGTCGTGCGCTCGAGCCCGGCGAAGTCGACGCCCCGCGCCTTGAGCGGCTCGAGCTTCTCCACCGGGTAGTCGTCGCCGACGACGCCGACGAGCTTCACCGGCCCCTGGTGTGACGCCGAGGCGGAGAAGTAGTTGGCCGAGCCACCGAGGACCTCATCGGCCTTGCCGAAAGGCGTCTCGACCGAATCCAGCGCGACAGAACCGACGACGAGGAGCGACATGACCTTCTCGGGTGAAGAGGTGGAGATGGAGCGCGAACGTGTGGGTCTTACATCCGCTCGGGGGCGGTGATCCCGAGCAGCCCGAGGCCGTTCGCGATCGTGATCCGTGCGGCCTTCGCGAGCGCGAGACGCGCCCGCATGACGGGCGGCGCCTCCCCCAACACATGATGTTTGTGATACCAGGTGTGGACGAGGCGTGCCGTCTCGAGGAGCCAGTTCGCGACGCGATGCGGCTCGACCGCCTCCGCGGCCCCGGCGACGAGCGCGGGCCAGTCGAGGATCGCCTTCACGAGTTCGCGCTCGGCCGGCTCGACGAGCACCGCCCAGTCGATCCCCTCGGACGTGATGTCGGCGGGATCCACATCCCCCACGCGGAAGATCCCGCTGAGCCGTGCATGCGCCATCTGGATGTAGTAGACCGGGTTCTCTTCCGACTGCGAACGCGCGAGATCCACATCGAAGACGAGCTGTGAGTCCCCCTTCCGCATCAGGAAGAAGTAGCGGACCGCATCGCGCCCCACCTCGTCGATGAGGTCGCGCACCGTCACATAGCTCCCGGCACGCTTGGAGATCTTCACCTCCTCTCCACCGCGTACGACGGTCACCATCTGATGCAAGACGTACTCGGGGTAGCCCGGTGGGACGCCGATGCCGAGCGCCTGCAGCCCGGCGCGGACGCGCGCCGTGGTGCCGTGATGGTCGGCGCCCTGTACGTTGATCGCGCGCGTGAAGCCGCGCTCGAACTTGGTCACATGGTACGCGACATCAGGGACGAAGTAGGTGAAGGTCCCGTCGCGCTTCCGCATGACACGATCCTTGTCGTCGCCAAAGGCCGTGGTGCGTAGGTAGAGCGCGCCATCGTCCTCGAAGGTCTGCCCCGCTGCGACGAGCGCATCCACCGTGCGCTGCACCCGTCCCTCGGTGTAGAGCGCCGACTCGAGGGAGTAGACGTCGAAGCGGACCCCGAAGGCCTTGAGGTCGAGATCCTGTTCCTTGCGGAGTTCGCGCACGGCGACGACGCGCACCGCCTCGAGGTCGTCGCCCTGCGGATCCTCCGGGGACTCCGCCGCGTAGGTCGCGGCGATCTCGCGGATGTACGCGCCGTGATAGCCCCCTTCCGGGATGACCAGCGCCTCACCCGCCCGCTCGCGCAAGCGCGCCTGTACCGACAACGCGAGGTTCGCGATCTGTACCCCGCCGTCGTTGTAGTAGAACTCGCGAGTGACGGTCCACCCCTGCGAGCCGAGGAGCGACGAGATGGCATCGCCCAGCGCCGCTTGGCGCCCGTGCCCCACATGAAGCGGCCCCGTGGGATTCGCCGAGACGAACTCAACGACCACCGTCTTCCCCGCGTCGGCCGAGGTGGTCCCCCAGGCACTGCCCGCCGTGAGCACCTGCGCGAGGCCCGAGGCGAGATCGGCGGTGGACAGGCGGAAGTTGATGAAGCCCGGTCCGGCGACCGAGGCCTCGGCGACGCCGGCGGCCTTCAGGTCGAGGCCGGCGATGAGCGCGTCGGCGACCTCGCGCGGCTTCTTCCCCAGCGGCTTGGCCAGGGTCATCGCCAGGTTGGTCGCCCAGTCGCCATGCGAGGGATCACGCGGGCGCTCGAGGACCGGTGCCACCGAGTCCGGTGCCCCGATCGCGACCGCCGCCTTCACGAGGGCGCCTCGGAGCGCCTCGACGGCACTCACTCGGCGCTTCCCGACTTCGGCGTGGGGGAGGCGGCGGGGGCCGGGGTTGCCGGCGCGCTTGCTGCAGGGGTCGCGGCGGGGGTGGTCGACGCGGACGTACTCGAGCTCGCGGGAGTCGACGGCGCACTGCGCTGATCCTTCTTTCCGTCCTTCCCGTAGTCGGTGATGTAGAACCCCGACCCCTTGAAGAGGAGGCCACCACCGGCGGAGAGTTGACGCGCGGCCTCGACGCCGCAGCTCGGACAGGGGAGGGTGCCCTGCGCGTCGCTGATCTTGAGAACGAATTTTTCGAAGTCGTGCCCGGCGGGGCAGCGATACTCGTAGGTCGGCATCGTCGGGAAGGGCTAACGTGTGGAACCAGATAAAGTTAGCCGAATCTAGCCCGGTCGGTACTCCCCCCAGACCTGCCGCAACGCATCCGAGATCTCCCCCAGCGACGCCCGCGCGCGGACCGCGTCGATGATCAGCGGCATCAGGGGGACGGTCGATGCCTGCCCGGCGCCAAGGTAGGAGGGCGCGGCCGCACGAATGGCGTCGAGGGTCGCGCTGACCTTGGCGCCATCGCGCCCGGCGCGGACCTCGGCCAACCGCTGCCGCTGCTCCGCCTCCAACGCCCCGTAGTTGGGCGCGGGGATGATCGGCGGATCCTCCCCATCGCGGAAGCGGTTCACCCCGACGATCGTCGTCGTCCCCTGCTCCACCGCGAGTTGGTACTCGTAGGCCGAGCGGGCGATCTCGTCCTGGAAGAAGCCGGCTTCGATCGCGGGAGCGGAGCCACCGAGCCCTTCGACCTGCGCCAGAAGCTCCCGGGTGCGCCGCTCGAGCTCGTCGGTGAGCGCCTCGACGTAGTAGCTCCCCGCGAGCGGGTCGACCGTCTGCGCGACGCCACTCTCGTGCGCGACGATCTGCTGCGTGCGGAGGGCGAGGGTCGCCGCCTCGGCGGTCGGGAGGGCGAGTGCCTCGTCGTAGCCGTTGGCGTGAAGCGACTGCGTGCCGCCCAAGGTGGCCGCGAGGGACTGCACCGTCACGCGGACGACGTTGTTGAGCGGCGGCTGCGCGGTGAGGGTGACGCCCCCGGTCTGCGTGTGGAAGCGGAGCTTGCACGAGGCATCGTTGGCCCCGAAGCGCTCGCGCATCAGCGTCGCCCAGAGCCGGCGTGCCGCGCGGAACTTCGCGACCTCTTCGAAGAGAT
>CAXRBM010000062.1:0-4571 GCA_964228675.1 Gemmatimonadaceae bacterium | reverse complement strand
CGTTCGGTAAGCGCGAGCACGGCATGCAGATGCCGCATCTGCTCGACATCCAGACCCGCGCGTTCGAGTCGCTCCTCCAACTCGACGCCGCCGCCCATGACCGTGAGGACGTGGGGCTCGAGCGGGTCTTCAAGGACCTGTTCCCGATCACCGACGTCCACGAGAACTTCTCGCTGGACTTCAAGCGCTACACCCTCGGCGAGCCGAAGTACACGGTCGAGGAGTGCATCGAGCGCGACATGACCCACTCGGCGCCCCTCAAGGCGACCCTCGTCCTCACCGTGTTCGAGGTGGACCCGGCCGACGAGAAGACCAAGCGGGTCAAGAACCAGATCGAGAAGGAAGTCTATCTCGGGGAGCTGCCACTACTCACCGGGCTCGGGACCTTCGTGATCAATGGCGCCGAGCGCGTCATCGTCAGCCAGCTCCATCGCTCGCCGGGCGTGGTCTTCGAGGAGGCGACGCACCCGAACGGGCAGCGCCTCATCTCCTCGCGCATCATCCCGTTCCGCGGCTCGTGGGTCGAGTTCACCGTCGACATCCACGACGTCGTCTACGTCCATATCGACAAGAAGAAGAAGTTCCCGGCCACGGCGCTCCTCCGCGCCCTTGGCTACGGGACCAATGCCGACATCTATCGCCTCTTCTTCGGCGTGCGTGAGCTCGATCTCACCAAGCGAAAGGAGGGACGCGACCGTGAGGTCATCGGCGCGATCATCGCCGAGGCCGTCGAGCTCCCCGGGGAGGCCACGGCCGAGGACGCGCCGAAGGCCAAGACCAAGAAGGCCCGCGCCGAGCGCGAGCGCGCCGAGTCCAACCTCCTCGTGAAGGAAGGGGACGAGCTGACGGAAGAGGTGTTCAACCGCCTCCGCCGGCAGAAGATCGACAAGATCAAGGTCTTCGCCTCGTACCAGACCGTCGACCTCCGCGATGAACTGACCGCATTCGAGAGTGAGGAGCGTTCGCAGCCGCGTACCCTCGCGATGGACGTCGTCGACCCGACCACCGGCGAGATCCTCGCCGAGATCGGTCAGGCGCTCAACGTCACGCTCGTCAAGCGCCTCCGGAAGGCGGAGGTCGGGCATGTCTCCTGCTTCGTGGCCTCGGGCCGCGCGGAGAGCATGCTGATCAAGAACACCCTCGCGAAGGACCCGACCAAGTCCAACGACGAGGCGCTCAAGCAGATCTACTCGCTCCTCCGGCCGGGCGATGCCCCGAACAAGGAGACGGCGAAGCAGGCCCTCGAGCGGCTCTTCTTCAGCCCGAAGCGCTACGACCTCGGCCGCGTCGGCCGCTACAAGATCAACCAGCGTCTGCGCCTCAACACGCCGGCCAACCACACCGTCCTCACCACCGAGGACTTCGTCGCCATCATCCGCTACCTCGTCGAGCTCCACGAGGGCCGCGGGCATGTGGATGACATCGACCACCTCGGGAACCGTCGCATCCGCTCGGTGGGCGAGCTCATCGCCAACCAGTTCTCGGTCGGCCTCTCGCGCATGGCGCGCCTGGTCAAGGAGCGGATGAGCATCAATCAGGACAGCGAGAAGATCTCGCTCGACGACCTCGTGAACGCCCGCACCGTCTCGGCGGTGATCCAGGCCTTCTTCGGCTCGTCGCAGCTCTCGCAGTTCATGGACCAGACCAACCCACTCGCCGAGCTGACGCACAAGCGTCGCCTCTCGGCGCTCGGCCCGGGTGGCCTCACCCGCGAGCGCGCGGGCTTCGAGGTCCGTGACGTGCACTTCTCGCAGTACGGGCGCATGTGCCCCATCGAGACGCCGGAAGGGCCGAACATCGGCCTCATCACCTCGCTGGCCTGCTTCGCGCGCGTCAACGACCTCGGCTTCGTCGAGACCCCGTACCGCATCGTGAAGCACGGCAAGGTGACGAACGAGCTCGCGTGGCTCGACGCCACGCGTGAGGAGCAGGCGGTGATCGCACAGGCGAACGCGCGCCTCAACCCCGACGGCACGTTCATGGATGAGCTCGTGCTCTGCCGCCAGCAGGCGGACGTGCCGCTCCTCCCGCCGTCGCGCATCGATTTCATGGACGTCGCGCCCGAGCAGCTCGTCTCGATCGCCGCGGCGCTCATCCCCTTCCTCGAGCACGACGACGCGAACCGCGCCCTCATGGGCTCGAACATGCAGCGCCAAGCCGTCCCCCTCCTCAACCCGCAGACGCCGTTCGTCGGCACCGGGCTCGAGGAGAAGGTGGCGGTCGACTCCGGCGCGGTCGTGATCGCCAAGCGGAACGGCGTCGTCACCCGGGTCACCGCCGACGAGATCGTCGTCGACGCCGCAGTCAAGGGGTCGCGCGACGGTAGCACCCCGCTCGTGCGGCTCACGCAGCAGGATCGCTACAAGCTCAAGAAGTACCGCCGCACCAACCAGGACACCGCGCTCAACCAGCGACCGCTCGTCACGCTCGGTCAGAAGGTGAAGGCCGGTGACGTGCTCGCCGACGGGTCGGGCACGCAGTTCGGGCAGCTCGCGCTCGGGTCCAACGTGACCGTCGCGTTCATGCCCTGGTACGGTCACAACTTTGAGGACGCGATCGTCCTCTCGGAGCGTCTGGTGAAGGACGACGTCTACTCGTCGATCCACATCCAGGAGCACGAACTGCACGTGCGCGACACCAAGCGCGGCCAAGAGGAGATCACGCGCGAGATCCCGAACGTCTCGGAGGAGGCGCTGGTCGACCTCGACGAGCGCGGCATCGTGCGCATCGGCGCCCATGTGCGGCCGGGCGACATCCTCGTCGGCAAGATCACCCCGAAGGGCGAGACCGAGCTCTCGCCGGAAGAGAAGCTCCTCACCGCCATCTTCGGCGAGAAGGCGAAGGACGTCAAGGATTCGTCCCTCAAGGTCTCCCCGGGGGTCGAGGGCGTCGTCATCGACGTCAAGATCTTCTCGCGCGTCGAGGATCAGGTGGTGGAGAAGGACCGCGGCGAGCGCATCGGCGAGGTCCGTCGCCTCGAGGGCGAGGAGAAGGTGCGCGTGAACGACGTGCGCGATGAGGAGATCAAGGCGCTCCTCGCCGGGCAGAAGGTGGCGCTCGCGCTGCAGAACGGGACGGTGGAGGAGGCGATCCCCGTGGGGACCGTCCTCACCGAGGCGATGCTGCGCGACCTGCGCCTCATCACCCTCGACCTCAAGACCTTCCGCGTCGAGGACAAGAAGGTCAACGCCGCGATCCGTGAGATCATCGACTCGGCCGACGCCATCAAGGCGAGGATCGAGGAGCATGCGGAGGAGCGGATCGACCGCATCCTCCAGCCCGATGAGCTCCCGCCGGGCGTGATCCAGCTCGTGAAGGTCTATCTGGCGGAGAAGCGCAAGATCTCCGTCGGTGACAAGATGGCCGGCCGCCACGGCAACAAGGGCATCGTGGCGCGCATCGTGCCGGAAGAGGACATGCCGTTCCTCCCCGATGGGCGGCCGGTGGACATCGTCCTCAACCCGCTCGGCGTGCCGTCCCGCATGAACGTGGGGCAGATCCTCGAGACCCACCTCGGGTGGGCCGCGAAGATCCTCGGCTTCTATGCGAAGACCCCGGTCTTCCAAGGCGCCAACGAGCGCGAGATCGGGCTCTGCCTGCGTCTCGCCGGGCTCGAGTGGGTCCAGGGCTCGCTGCGTCTCGACGCCGCCACGCCGGCGCCGTCGGCCGACGAGCTGCGCAACATCCTCGAGGCGCTCCGTCCCTCGCCCGAGGAGGGCGAGAAGGTGGAGCTCCTGCACGATGCCAACCTCAATGACCTCTCGGCCCGCGGGATGACCGCCGAGGCGAAGGACGTCGCGGGACGCATCTACGACTACCTCGTGGCGGCGGCGAAGGAGCTCGCCGAGCGCGAGGCGGTCGCCACGCGCCATGCGATCACGCACCACGAGGCGGAGCTCGCCTCGGAGGAGATGTCGGCGGCGCAGAAGGCCGAGCTCAAGAAGGCGATGAAGGAGCTCGAGAAGCGCGCGGCGCTCGATGCCGCCGGCCTCCTCGAGGCGATGGGGCATCCGGCGCTCGCCGGGATGCTCGGCAAGAAGAGCGAGGCCGACGTCGATGCGGCGGCGGTCGAGCTCATCACCGCCGGCGGCTTGCTGCCGGGCGGCAAGATCCGCCTGCGCGACGGACGGACGGGCGAGTCGTTCGCCAATCCGGTCACCGTCGGGCAGGTCTACATGCTCAAGCTCAGCCACCTCGTGGACGACAAGATCCACGCGCGCAGCATCGGCCCGTACAGCCTCGTCACGCAGCAGCCGCTCGCCGGCAAGGCGCAGTTCGGTGGCCAGCGCTTCGGCGAGATGGAGGTCTGGGCGCTCGAGGCCTACGGCGCGGCGCACACGCTGCAGGAGATCCTCACGGTCAAGTCGGACGACGTGAACGGTCGCAGCCGCGTGTACGAGGCGATCGTGAAGGGGCAGAACCTGCCCGAACCGGGCACGCCGGAGTCGTTCAACGTGCTCGTGAAGGAACTGCAGGCGCTTGGCATCCACGTGACCATGGATTCGCACGCCGAGGGCGGCGCGTTCTCGGCCCAGGGCGAGGAGTAAGACGATGATCGACTTCCGAAGCGC
>CAXRBM010000061.1:0-3772 GCA_964228675.1 Gemmatimonadaceae bacterium | reverse complement strand
CGCCATCTCATGCGCGATGTCGAGATAGGTGGTCGGCTCATCGAGGACGATGGCGCGGCCACCCTGCGCGAGTGCTCGCGCGATGCGCACCCGCTGCCACTCGCCACCGGACAGCGTATCGGTGCTCCGATCGACCAAGGCAGCGATGTCGGCGCGCACGATCGCCTGCGCCACCGCCTCGCGATCCTCGGCCGTCGGGGCCGTGAACGCGCCCCCATGCGGATACCGACCCAAGGCGACGAGATCATGGACCTGCATCGGGAAGACCGGCTCCTCTCGCTGCGGCACGACGCTCACGAGGCGCGCCATCTCGCGAGGGCTCAGTGCGTCCGCCGAGGCGCCATCCACCATGATCCGTCCATTCGTCGGCATGACCCGCCGCACGAGCGCCCGCACGAAGGTGCTCTTCCCTGAGCCGTTCGGTCCGACCACCGCCGTGATCCTGCCGGGAAGCGCCTCGAACGAGACGCCGTCGAGCGCGGCCGTGCGCATCCCGGGGTACCGCACCACGAGCGATTCGACGCGGATCATCGCGCCACCGTCCGGCGGAGTCGCCAGAGGAAGAACGGCACACCGATCAACGCGGTGACCGCGCCCAGCGGCAGCTCGGCAGGCCGTAGCACCGTCCGTGCGACAAGATCCGCGAGGACCACCAGCACACCACCCGCCACCGCCGCCAGGAGGATCGTCCCGCGGGTCTGCCGCGCGCCGAGTGCGCGGGCGATCGCGGGGACCATGAGCCCGACGAAGCCGACGAGGCCCACGGCCGCGACGGTCGCCGCCGCGAGGAAGGAAGCGGTGATGAAGACGAAGCGCATCATGCGATCGAGATCGAGCCCCAAGGCCGCCGCCGGTTCCTCGCCGAGGGCGAGCACATCGAGGTCGCGGCCACGCCAGAGGAGCGCCGCGAGGCCCCCGCCGACACTCACCGCCGTCGTCACCACCACCGACCATCGGGCATCGCCGAGCGAACCCATCATCCACCAGAGCGCGCCGCGCACCGCCCCTTCCGGCGTGCGAACCAGGGCGACCATGATCACCGCGGTACAGAAGGCCCCGACGACGACCCCCGACATGAGGAGGAGGCGCGGATCGGTGCGGCCGCCGGCGGCGCGTGCGACCATGAGGACGAGCTGCACCGCCCCCAGCGCACCGACAAAGGCCGCGATGGGGATCGTCGCTCCCGCACCGCCGAGCGCGACGGCGAGCACCGCACCGAGCGCGGCGCCACCGGAGACCCCAAGGAGATAAGGTTCCGCTAGGGGATTACGGAGCGCGGCCTGCAGCGCCGTGCCGCTCCCCGCGAGCCCCGCCCCCACCAAGAGTCCGAGGAGGATCCGTGGCAGGCGGATGGTCCGCACGATGGTCTCCGCGGTCGGATCGCCACCACCGATCACGGCCTGCCAGACCTCCGTCGGCGAGAGCGCGACCGCGCCGAACCCGAGCGCGAGGGTCACGACCGCGAGGATCATGACGAGAAGCACGAACCACCGGGAGAGGGACATCAACGGGTCGCGGGGGAGATCGGGAGTAGCAGCTGCCGCAGGTGGCGCGCGGCCTCCCCCATCCGTACCCCTGGGCGCCCGACGATCCCAGTATCGGGGAGGATGAAGCGCCGATCCCGAACAGCGCGGAGCTGATGCCACCGTGCGTCGGTCGCGAAGCGCTCCGCCATGCGCGTCCCCACGATCAGCGCATCGGGATCGCGACGCACGAGTTCCTCGATCGAGAGCTGCGGCGAGGGCGCCTCCAGATCGGCAAAGGCGTTCACCGCCCCGGCTGCCGCGAGGAGTTCAGAGCGATAGCTTC
This sequence comes from Gemmatimonadaceae bacterium, assembly GCA_964228675.1. Lineage (GTDB taxonomy): Bacteria > Gemmatimonadota > Gemmatimonadetes > Gemmatimonadales > Gemmatimonadaceae > Pseudogemmatithrix. The sequence continues at coordinate 1,963 of CAXRBM010000061.1, read as the reverse complement.
CCCCACCGATCACGATCAGCGGATCATCCCAGACGATCCACGCCACGGAGGGTCGGCGGTCACTCGTGGCACCGAGGGCCCGCACCGAATCGACCGCTCGCAAAGTGGAGTCGACTGCGGCCGAGGCCGAGAGCGAATCGTCGAGGAACGCACCCAGGGCGGTCGCAATGCGCCGGAGATCCGTCACCGCATCGGTGCGCACGGCCAGGGTGCGTACGCCGGCCTCCTGTAACCGCGTCGCCGCCGTGCGATTGGATGGGCTCGCGTAGAGCACCACGAGGTCCGGCCGTCGCGCGAGGATCGCCTCGACGTTCGGCTGCATCGCGTCACCGACGTCCGGGACCTCCAGCGCGGCAAGGGGCCACCCATCCCACTTGCTCCGCCCGACGAGGCGTGACCCCGCCCCCATCGCGAAGAGGAGTTCCGTGGTGACGGGGTTGAGCGAGATGATCCGCTGGGCCGCGGGACGGACTGCCACGCTGTCGCCGAAGTCATCGACGGCGATCGGTGCCCCCGTCTCGCGCACAGTCCGCGACGCGCCCTCACAGGCGGTGAGACCGCCGACGATGATCGCCACGCCGACGACCGACCGCCAGGACCGCATCGGGAACGCACGAGAGTCAGGCACAAAAAAGCTCCACCGGATACCGGAGGAGCCTCGATGCACGTAGACACCCACGTCGCCCATCTCCGGACGACGCCGCGTCGACGCCACCGACCCTCCCCCGAGGGTCAGACTGTGGCACGAACGCGAGTCGTCTCCTGGCTCCGGGTCATCCCCCACACCTTCCCGCGCGATCGATCGCGCAGTGGTCTACCGTGGAGAACTCGTCCTGCTACCCGTCACAGTGGCGGGGCCGCGCCGGATTCACACCGGCTTCCGTGTCCCGCGTTCGTCTTCAGTTGTCCTGCGAACCTACGGTCGGCTGCTCCGGTTGGCAAGCACATCGTCCAACCGGTCCTTCAACTGCCGACGCGCGAGCTCATATTCGGCTCGATCCGCCTCGGTCGGAGCCAATTGCCGCTCGAGCGCCGCGTCGAGAGTGGCGATCTCCAGCGCGATCGCCTCGGCATCATCCTTGCCATGCCGTGCGCGCGGTGCCGTGAACGAACGCCGCAGGGCGAGCAGGAGCGCGATGGCGAGCGCGCCGCCGACGAGCGCGACGATGAGCATCACACGGTTCTTCCCCCCCGCGCTGCCCGACGGGACCGTCACACTGATCGTCTGGGCCGCCGCCACATCCTTCGCCTCGAAGCGCTTGAAGGGGCGCCCCTCGATCTGCACCGGTGCGTCGGCCACGAGGCGCCCTCCGCTCGCGATCGCGTCCGGTGACTCGACCAAGACCTCGAGGAGCGCGATCGGCGATTCGACGAGGAACTCGAGGGGATCGCGGTTCGCCGGGATCTCATAGGAGAAAGCGATCTGCCGCACCCCGGGAGAGATCGGCGCGTTCACACGCACCCGCCCGTCAACCACACGGATCGCCTCTGGCGAGACATCGCCAGGCCCAGGCGTCACCTCGGTCACCCCGGTCGGGAGCACCGCATCGAAGGTGAAGCCGTTCGCCCCCGCGGCGACCCGGGTCCGCGTCGAGTCGTTCGAGAGCTCGTAGATCTCGACTACCGTCCGGGTGGTCCGTGTCGCCGAATCTGGCGCGGTGATGATCAGGTGACGCCCCACGGTCCGGATCGCGAGCGGCGCACTGGTGGTGTCGTGCACCTGGATCTCAGCGATCCCATCCCGCACGGCACGCTCACGCACGGGGGGCGTGAAGTACGCGACCCCGCCCCGACTCGTCGAGACGAAGTAGATCGCGCTCGAGTCGCCGGTGGCCTTGTAGCGGAAGTCGTAGCGCCCATCGCGCGACGTGCGCATCGAGTCGATCGGGCCCGCAGCATCGGGGCCGACGCGATGCAGCGTCACCCAGGCGCCTGCGACGGGGATGCCCTGCGTCCCACCTCC
>CAXRBM010000060.1:0-2416 GCA_964228675.1 Gemmatimonadaceae bacterium | reverse complement strand
TCTGATGTCTGCCCGCTCCGACGCCATGCGCGCCATCGCTACCCGCGCACCGATCGTTCCCGATCTTCCGTCCAACGGCACCACGCCAGCACCGACCTCCGCCTACTTCGGCAGCCACACCTTCGGCGCGCGTCAGATGCGCGACAAGCTACCGGCCGAGGTCTATGACAAGCTCACGCAGGCGATCCGCCTCGGGCAGAAGCTCGACCCCGCCATCGCACCCGCCGTCGCGAAGGCCGTGAAGGAGTGGGCCATCTCGCACGGCGCGACGCACTTCTGTCACTGGTTCCAGCCGCAGACGGGGCTCACCGCCGAGAAGCACGACGCCTTCCTGGCGCTCGACGGGCAAGGGCGCGCGATCGAGCGCTTCACCGCCGAACAGCTGATCCAGTCGGAGCCCGATGCCTCGTCGTTCCCGTCGGGTGGTCTGCGTGCCACCTGGGAAGCGCGCGGCTACACCGCATGGAACCCGGCCTCCCCGCTCTTCCTCCTCGAGGCGGCGGGCACCAAGACGCTCTGCATCCCGTCTGTCTTCATCGGCTACAACGGCGAGGCGCTCGACGAACTCGCCCCGCTCTTCCGTTCGAGCGAGGTCCTCTCGACGGCGGCGCGTGATCTCCTCGACACCGGCGGCGACGTCGGCGCGCTCCGCGTCTACACCACGATGGGCGCCGAGCAGGAGTTCTTCATGGTCGACCGCACGCACGTCGCGATGCGCCCTGACCTCGTGATGGGGGGCCGCACCCTCGTCGGCGCGCCGCCGCCACGCGGTCAGCAGCTCGAGGACCACTACTTCGGTGGGATCCCGGAGCGCGTGCAGGCCTGCCTCGCCGAGGTGGAGCACGAGCTCTACAAGCTCGGCGTGCCGATCGTGACGCGGCATAACGAGGTCGCCCCCTGCCAGTTCGAGATGGCGCCGCAGTTCGAGGAAACCGATATCGCGGTCGATCACAACCAGCTCGTGATGTCGGTGCTGCGCGATGTGGCGATGCGCCATGGGCTCCAGGCGCTCCTCCACGAGAAGCCCTTCGCCGGCATCAACGGCTCCGGGAAACACTGCAACTGGTCGCTCTCGATCGCGAGCGACAACGCGCTCGACGGGATCAACCTGCTCAAGCCGGGAAAGACGCCGCATCAGAACGTGCGCTTCCTGCTCTTCCTCGCCGCGATCCTCAAGGGGGTGCACAAGCATCAGGGGCTCCTTCGCGCCGGGATCGGGACGAGTGGGAACGAGCACCGGCTCGGCGCCAATGAGGCGCCGCCGGCGATCATCTCGGTCTTCATGGGGAACGCGCTCACCAAGATGATCGAGGACATCATCGCGGGCCGTGCGGGCACCAAGGCCGAGCAGGCGATGCTCACCCTCGGCGTCGCGAAGCTCCCCGAGATCGAGCAGGACAACACCGATCGCAACCGGACCTCGCCCTTCGCCTTCACCGGGGCCAAGTTCGAGTTCCGCGCGGTGGGATCGTCGCAGAGCATCGCCTTCCCGGTGATGGTGCTCAACACCGTCGTCGCCGAAGCGATCGTCGAGCTCACCGGCGCACTGCGCGCCGAGCTCAAGAAGGGGGGCTCGGTGGATGACGCCGCGCTCAAGGTGGTGCAGAAGGCGTTCAAGGAGACGAGCGCGATCCGCTTCGAGGGGAACGGCTACAGCGAGGCCTGGGTGAAGGAGGCCAAGAAGCGTGGGCTCCTCAACCTGCGGCGCGCCCCGGAGGCGTTGGCGCAGCTCCAGACCAAGGGGGCGAAGCAGCTCTTCACGAGCACCGGGGTGCTGAACGAGGCCGAGCTCGAGAGCCGCTACCATGTCCGCGTGGAGCGCTACGTGAAGGACGTGCTGATCGAGATGGAGACGCTGGCCGAGATGCTCGACACCCAGATCCTCCCGGCGGGGTATGGCTACCTCAGCCTGCTGGCCGAGGGGGCCGCGAAGGCGAAGCAGGGCGGGATCAAGAGCATCCCGCAGAAGGCGGCGGCGGAGAAGGTGGGGAAGCTGGTGACGGCGCTCCAGGGGAAGACCGCGGCGCTGCACACGGCGATCGCGCGAGCGCATGCGCTGCACGCTGACATCGCCAAGTGCGCCGCCTTCCTGACCGCGACCGGGGCGGACAGCATGGCGGCGTGCCGGACGGTGTCGGACCAGCTCGAGCTGACGATCGGTGATGCCTATTGGCCGCTGCCGCGGTATCGGGAGATGTTGTTCCCGGTGTGACGGCAGGGGAGAGGTGACAGGTGTCAGAGGGGGTGAGGCCGGTCGGCTTCACCCCCTTCGCTATCATTCACCCATGGCGCGCATCCTGATCGCCTGCTGGGGCTCGCATGGCGATGTCGACCCTTCGATCGGCCTCGGCCTCGGGCTCCGCGCCCGAGGCCACGCGGTCACGATCGCGACGATGCCCTACTTCGGGCCGATCGT
>CAXRBM010000059.1:0-9323 GCA_964228675.1 Gemmatimonadaceae bacterium | reverse complement strand
TACGTCGCGATGCAGGGGCATACGCGGAAGGTCTATCCCGATTCGCTCGTCGCCTCGGAGAATCTCATCCCGATGCCCGGCGAGGGGTTCGTCGACCTCGCCCGTAGCACCGCGCTCTGGAAGGAGTTCCGCGCCCCCGCGGCCCTGAGCCGTCGTGGGGATTGGGTCGATGCGCCCTCGCGTGGCATCCCCTTCCTCATGATCAACACGGGGATCCTCACCGCCGAGGCGCTGAACCGTGCCGGTCAGCGTACGGCGGCGGATTCCTTGATCGCCGAGACGCGGAAGATCGCGCTCGGGGTACGCTTCGACGACGTGGCGGAGAGTCTCAAGCCGGAGTGATCAGAACCGAAGGGCGAGCGAGGTGCGGAGGAGCGTCGGCGCGCCTGGCGAGAGGTTGTTGTCGGTGTGGGCGGAGAACCAGTAGCGGGTCCCGGTCAGGTTCTCTGCATTGAGTTGCACTCGGAGCGACTCGGTGAGGGTGAGGAAGAGTCCCCCATCGAGTCGCGCGTAGGCCGGGAGCGTGACGGCATTCGTGATGGAGGCGTATTGCTCGCCCTGATGCACGATGCCGAGCGCGGCGCTCACCCGTGGCGAGAGCAGCACGCGGTTCCACAGGGACGCACTGGTCCGGGGCACGCGCGGCGCGCGACGCCCGGCGGGCGCGGCGCTCGTCGTCGCGGTGATGCGAGCATCCTGTAGTGCGAGCGCGCCGATCATCCGCCAGCGCGCGGTGACCTCCCCCTGCGCCGAGAGCTCGAGCCCCTCGGCGCGCTGCGCGCCGGTGAGCACCACCGTCCCTGGGACGGCACCCGGCGCCGACGTGTTGGTGCGATCGAGTCGGTAGAGCGCCCCACTGACCATCAGGCCTCGGGTCGCCTGCCAGCGGGCCCCCACCTCGAGGTTCTCGAAGCGCTCGGGTTCGAGTCCCGCACGGATGAGGTCGAGGGTGCTGAACTGCTCCCCCGATTGCGGGAGGGCGGAGGTGGTCCAGCCACCATAGAAGGAGAGCGTTGACCGCGGCGCCCACACGAGCCCGATGCGCGGCGACAGCATGGCATCGGTGCGATCGAAATCCGGTGCGCCCGGCCGACGATCATCGAAGGCCAAGGCATAGCGCTCCCATCGGAGGCCCGCGAGCGCGGTGAGCCGCTCAGTGAGTTGGACCTGATCCTGCGCCACGAAGGCGAGCAGATCGAGATCGTTAGCGTTGTCGACGGCCGGGGTGCGGGTGAAGTCAGGAACGAAGCGCCGTCCACGATCCTCGAGGGAGAAGGTGCCGCCGGAGGTATTGATGCGGCGATTCTCACTCTGCTGACGTCCTCCCTCGATCCCAAACAGGATGGTATGACGCTGACCAGCGATCGTAGGCTCCCAGACAAGGTCGGTTTGCAAGAGGAGGTTGGTGCGATCGGTCGCACTGTTGTAGGCGGCGATCGCCACGGTGCCCTGCGACGAGACCGCGCCCCCCGCGAAGACATTGTCGTAGAACTTCCCATAGTGCCCGTAGGACACGACGGAGCGTAGCGCCAGGCCCGAACGAAGCTGGTGCGTCAGCTCGGCACGGCCAGTCGAGACGTCGATCGCGCTCCGCGACCACTCGGGGTTCCCGAAGAAGGTCCCCGTCGCGCCGCGCCAAGGGAGCCCGTCGAGCGAAGGCACCCCACGATCCACGATGCGGTCGTCTCGGAAGAGTTCACCGCTGAACTCGAGGCGGGTGTCGCCATCGAACTGGATGCGGATCGCCGGCGCGACGCCGCGCCGCGAGATCGTCATCGCCTCACGGAAGGTCCCACTCTCCTCGCTGACGGCGTTCACGCGCACGGCCACGCGATCATCGATGGCGAAGCCGAGATCCCCGGCGATCCGGCCCTGTCCATAGGAATCGCGCACGAGATCCAGCGACCGCACACGCTGGCCGTCGGCGGTCTTCATCACGCGATTGAAGGCACCGCCGCCGGTCCCCCGACCGAGCGTGAGCGCCGCGGGGCCCCGGATGACATCGACGCGTTCCACGTTGTAGAGGTCGCGCAGATACTGGAGGTCATCGCGAATGCCGTCGACGAAGAAATCGGCGGTGGTGAGATTGCCGCGCAGCACGGGCGCATCGCGATGTCCCTCCCCCTGCGCCATGGTGACGCCGGGGACGTAGCGCACGAGGTCCCCGAGCCCCGTCATCGCCTGATCTTCGATGAACGCCCGCGGGATCAGCGTGACCGCCTGCGGGATCTGCTCGATGCGGGTCGACGTGCGGGTGAGGGACCGGAGCGATCGAGGGCGGTAGGAGCGCGGGACCCCGATCACCTGAACCCCAGCCAGCCGCTGGACGACGGAGTCCGACCGGAGGGAGTCGGGCAGGTGCGGTGGATGCTGCGCGCCGACGGAAGAGAGCGCGAGGACCAGAGGCGCCCCCGCTCGCAGAACGACGCGATGAACCGCGCGACCCCCATCCCAGACTAGAAAACCCAGCAAAACTATCCCCTTTTACCCAATGAGAACGGTTCTCGACTGCCTCTAACGGAGTCTATTGAATCCCGAACGAAATAGTCAAGTTCACCTTTTCCCCCGCCTGACTATCTTCCCCGGCGTGGGCCGAGCCCTGCGCTCCCGCCCCCCCGGAGGGTTGGCAGAATGGCTATTGCAGCGGTCTTGAAAACCGCCGTCCGAAAGGACTTCTGGGTTCGAGTCCCAGGCCCTCCGCTTCGCATCAGTCGCACGATCGCACGTCGCACATCCATCGTGAAACCGGCGCACGACACGCACCAATCGCCTTGCCCCGCCCTCTCACTCGCGTGATATTGCGAGTCTGTGGCGCGCAGAACTCCGACGCCAGAGAGGAGACGTGGCCGAGAGGCTGAAGGCGACGGTTTGCTAAACCGTTATACGGGCTTAAACCTGTATCGAGGGTTCGAATCCCTCCGTCTCCGTGACACGGGCTCGTCGGTGTTCCTCACCGGCGGGCCCGTTCTCTTGACCCGACCCCGATGACCGACGCTCGTCCCCTGCGCCTCCGCTTCGCCCCCTCCCCCACCGGCTACCTCCACGTGGGCGGGGCACGGACCGCGCTCTTCAACTGGCTCCTCGCCCGGCGCACCGGCGGCCAATTCCTCCTCCGTATCGAGGACACCGACAAGGCGCGCTCCACCGACGACTCCACCCGCGCGATCTTCGAGGGGCTCACGTGGCTCGGACTCGACTGGGACGAGGAGGTCGTCTTCCAGGGGGCGAACCTCGAGCGCCATCGCGCCGACGCCGCGACGATGCTCGCCTCGGGCGCCGTCTACCGCTGCTTCTGCACCACCGATGAGCTCGCGGCGCGCCGCGCCGAGGCAGAGCTCCGCAAGGAAGCCTTCAGGTACGATCGCCGCTGCGATCGCCTCCCCCCAGCCGAGGTGGAGCGCCGCGTCACCGCGGGTGAGCCCTTCGTCCTCCGCTTCCGCGTCCCCGCCGGCGAGACCACCTGGCACGATCTCGTCCACGGGCAGATCAGCTTCCCGAACAAGGACATCGAGGACTTCGTCATCCTCCGCTCCGACGCGACGCCGATCTACAACCACGCCGTCGTCTCCGATGACATCGCCATGGCCGTCACGCTCGTGATGCGCGGCGACGACCACATCTCGAACACCCCGAAGCAGATCCTCCTTTACGAGGCCCTGGGCGCACCGCTCCCGCAGTTCGCGCATCTCCCGATGATCCACGGGACCGATGGCAAAAAACTCTCCAAGCGTCATGGCGCGACCGCGGTCGGTGACTATCAGCACCTCGGGATCCTGCCACAGGCGATGGTGAACTTCCTCGCCCTCCTCGGGTGGTCGCCGGGTGGGGAGTTCGAGGAGGTGATGACCCTCGATCAACTCATCCACGCCTTCTCGGAGGACGGGCTCCTTCGCAAGGCGAGCGTCTTCGACCCCAAGAAGCTCGAATGGATGAATGGACAGCATCTCTCGCAGCTCCCGATCGCCGAGCTCGAGCCGCGCGTGACGCCAGCCCTCGTCGCGGCGGGGTATACGACCGCCGAACATCTCGCGACGCATCACGATTGGTATCGCACCCTGCTCGATCTGCTGCGCGTCCGCTCACGCCTGATCGACGACATCGTGCGGCAGGCGGGGCCCTACTTCGTCGACGCGATCACCTACGATCCCGAGGCGGTGGCGAAGCAGTGGAAGGAGCCGGCGGTCGTCCTTCCGCTCCTGACGGCGACGCGCGAGACCTTGGCGGCGCTCCCCGAGTGGACCCCACCCGTGATGGAGGAGGCGCTGCGCCACCTCGCCGAGGCGAAGGGGGTCGGCGGTGGGAAGATCTTCCAGCCGCTGCGCGTCGCGCTCACCGGCCTCACCGTCTCGCCGGGGATCTTCGATGTGATGGTGCTCCTCGGTCGTGAGCGCACCCTCGCGCGCATCGCCGCCGCCGAGGACCATCTGGAGACGCTGGCCTCGGCGTGACCACCCGCGCGCCGCTCACCCCCGCCGAGCGCGCGGTCTATCACCTGCTGATCGACCACCTCGCGGAGCATACGTTCCAGCCGAGCGTGCGCGAGATCGGGCGGCAGCTCAAGATCCCCTCCACGAAGACGGTGACCGATCTCCTCGCGAGTCTCGAGGCGAAGGGGTATGTCCGGCGCGGCGGCGGACGCTCACGTGGCGTCGTGTTGATCGGGTTCGCGGGGGGTGTGGGGACGATCCCTGTTCCGGTGATGCGAATCTCGACCGAGGCCGCGACTCAGGCGGGGAGCGCCGCGGATCGACCGGCGGGTGATACGCTCGTCTGCTCGCATCACCTCACGATGGATCGCTCCCTCGTCCCGAGCGAGGAGTCGTTCCTGCTCGTGCACGGCGACGCGGCGATCCCCTCGCACGCGGTGCGCCCTGATGATCTCCTGCTCGTCGATCCGAGCGGGCGCGCGACCGATTCGGCGCTCCTCGTGGTGCGCGTGGCGGGGCGGACGGAGGTGCGGCCCTTGCTTGAGCGCGGGGTGATCCTGCGACTTGGCGGCACGACCGAGCAAGATGCGCTGCACCTTGGTGTACGCGATGATTACGCCGTGCTCGGGGTGGTGGCGAGTGTGATCCGTCCACCCCGCGCGACAGGCCCCTGAACGCGAGCGCAGCCGCGCGCTCCTATGGTGGCGTGGTCCCGGCGCGCCGGGCCTCCTCCGCCGCCTTCCGCTCCCGCTCCTTTCGCTCGCGCAACGCCTTCACCGCGCGATAGAAATCATCGTCGCGCTGCCGCCGCTCGGCCTGCGCGATGATCTCGGAGCGCATCGCCGTCAGCCGACGCGCACGCTCCGTATCCATGTTCCCAGGGGGGATGTTGAGCGGGAGCAACGCCAGCAGCGCCGTGGGAATCGAGAAATCCCCAAGACGGATCATTCCGCCGTCGAGCCCGTACTTCTTCCCATTCCGTTCGAAGACCCAACTCGGCACGGTCGAGCCCGGAGGTAACCGGCGAAGCGAATCCACATACGCCGCGCCGAAGGCATCGACGATCGCCTTGAGTGAGTCGGCGCGCGTCATCGGGCGATAGGGTCCCTCGATGTAGTCACCGGGACGCGCCGGGGCGAGCCAGAGACGCGGGTCGTTGAAGGAGGGGCGGATCCCCTGCGTGGGCCCGCCTCCACCGACGAGCGGCCCGGTCCCGCCGGACGGCACACGTGCGGGGCCCGATGGTTCGGTGACCCCCATCGGCACATCCCCCGGTGCGACGATCGGTGCCGATGGCTCAGTCGGCGCGATCGGTGCGAGCGGACGGTCATCCCCCCCATCGCGCTGCGCCACACGGCCGCGCGCCGCACGCGGCATCGGCGCCGTGTCGATCGCGACGAAGCGGAGGCGCTCCTCGCGCACATCGCTCGGGAGGAAGACGTCGTAGGCGATCGGCACGGCGATCGCCGAGCCGAGGACCACGATGAAGAGGAGCTGCAGGACGACCGCGATGAGCGACGCGCGCGGATCGTGCCGGCGCGTCGGGATCAGCGTGATGCGTCCGCGCGGCGTCACCCCGCAGCCACGACCGGGTTGCGCACGCGGCTCCACCCAGGGATCTCGACCTCGACGATATCACCCGGCGCGAGCGGAGCGACACCCGCCGGCGTGCCGGTGATCACGAGGTCCCCCGGCTCGAGCGTCACCGCCTGGGAGATGAAGCTGATCACCTCAGGGATCGGGAAGATCATCTCGGCGCTACTCCCCCGCTGCCGCTCCTCCCCGTTCACGCGGGTGATCACCTCGAGTGCGCCGAAGTCGGGCGTGCCCTGCGTCTCCTCACCGATCGGACAGAAGGTGTCGTACCCCTTGGCGCGCCACCACTGCGGATCGCTCTTTTGGAGATCGCGCGCACTCACATCGTTCACCGCGACGACGCCACGGACGGCTTCGGCGCAGGCGGCGGGAGTGGCCTTCGTCAATCGCCGGCCGATCACGAGGCCGATCTCCCCCTCGTAATCGATGCGTCCGATGCCAGCGGGGAGCACGATCGCCTCCCCCGATGCGATCACCGAAGACGGAGGCTTGAGGAAGATGACGGGCGTGGTGGGGACCTCGTTGCCGAGTTCCTTGGCATGCTCGCGATAGTTCCGACCGACGCAGAGGATCTTTCCGGGAGTGGACATCTGAGCAATCTACCCCTTGGAGATGGTGTGGTTCGAGGCATCGACCGGGCTCGGACTCCCCTGGTAGAACGCCTCCAGCTCGGGACGGATCAAGGCCCACGGGCCCTGGAGCCGGCGTGCGGGAGGGAGCCCCTCGAGCAGACGTCGACCGTATCCCTTGGTGACCACGCGCGGATCGCAGATCACCACCACGCCATGATCGGTGGCGGTGCGGATCAACCGCCCGAACCCCTGCTTGAGGCGCAACGCCGCGTGCGGGATCATGTACTCCGCGAACGAGTCGCCCCCCTCCGCTTCGATCGCCTCGCACTGGGCCGCGGTCATCGGCTCGGTCGGGACGCGGAAGGGGATCTTGGAGAGGACGAGACCGCGGAGCGCGCGCCCCGGCACATCGACCCCCTCCCAGAAGCTCGCTGTTCCGACGAGCACCGCATCACCATGCTCTCGGAATCGACGGAGGAGATCGTCGCGCGGGGATTCCCCATGCACGAGGAGAGGATGCGCGGCGGCGACCCCACGCTCGCGCAGCAGTCGGGCCCCCTCCTTCACATCGCGATGACTCGTGAACAGCACGAAGACCCCACCCTCCGTCATCACGATCAGCTCCGCCGTGGCATCCACGGTCCGCTGGAGATGCGCGGCGCCCTCGACATTCGGGAGCGGGAAGTCGCTCGGGATCGCAAGGATCGCCTGCGACGGATAATCGAACGGCGACGGCAGTGACGCGGTCACCGGTGTCAGCGCATCGTCATCGGCGAGGCCGAGCCGTGTCGCCATGAAGGCGAAGCCATCCTCTCCGACGGTGAGGGTCGCGCTGGTCACGACTGCGGTCTCCACCCGCCGAAAGAGATCCTCGCGGAGGACCGGCGCGAGATCGAGCGGGACCGCCGTCGCGCCGATGTTGCCATCCCCCCCACGTCGCTCGAGCCATCGCACGCGCGGCGCCCCCGCCACATCGGAGCGGAGCGCCACTCGGAGCGCATCACCGGAGGACTGGAGGCGTCTCGTCACCCCGCGCACCTCGTTCAGCAGCGGCGCCAACTCCTCCGCTCGTTGCTCATCGCTCTCGAGGCGATCCCGCACCAAACGCAGCCCATCGCCCAACAGATCGATGTCGGCGAGCAGGTCATCGAGCGCCGCGCCGAGGCCGGCGGTCCAGATGGGATCCTCATCGAAGCGATCGGTGAGCCGGATCTGCGATTCCCGTTGCTCCTCCACCCACCGCGCGAGCAGATCGTAGAGCACCGCGGTCCGCATCCGCGCCGACCCGAGCGACGGAAAGAGGCGTGCGCGCACCAAGTCGAGGCTCGCGACGCTCAACGCGTCGATCCCCACCGCGAGCGCCTTCTCGAGCGCCGGGAGCAACCCCTTCCCCCGCCGCTCGAGGCGCGCGAAGAGCCGCTCCAACCCGCGTCGCGAGACCGACTGCCCGAGATGCTCGCCGGCCGCATCCTCGAGGTGATGCCCCTCATCGATGATCAGCCGCTTGTACGCCGGGAGCACCGCCGCGTCGTCCCACCGCTGTGAGGCGCGCCGCACCGCCAGATCGGCCATCAGCAGATGATGATTCACGACGATCACATCGGCGGTCGCCGCCGCACGGCGCGCCTTGAAGACGAAGCACTGGTCGAAGTGCGGACAGCGGAGCCGCGTGCAGAGGTCACTCTCTGCCGCGACCTCGTCCCACACCTCCGCACGGGGCGGCACCGCGAGATCCGCGAGCGACCCATCGGTCGTCTGCTCCGCCCAGGCCTCCAGCAGGCCAAGGTCGCTGGCGACGTCGTCCTCGAAGAGCGCTGGCCCCTGCGCCCGCGCCTGCTCGAGTCGCTGCAGACAGAGGTAGTTCCGCCATCCCTTGAGGAGCGCGAACGAGACGCGTTGATCCGTGAGCGCCTTCGCGAGGAAGGGGAGATCCTTCCCGACAAGCTGTTCCTGTAAGGTGATGGTGTTGGTGCTCACCACCGTGCGCTCCCCGCTCGCCGCCGCCCATCGGAGCGCGGGCACCAGGTAGCCGAGCGACTTCCCGACCCCGGTCCCCGCCTCGAGCAACCCGATCCCACCCATGGAGAAGAGATCGGCGATGCGCCCCGCCATCTCCCGCTGGCTCGGGCGGTCCTCGTAGCGCCCCAATCGCTGCGCGATCGGCCCGTCAGGGCCCAGGAGCGCAGCGACCGCCATCGGCTCGAGGCTCGCAGGAGCTGGCGGGCGCGGGATCTCGACCACCACGTAGAGCCGTGAGGCCATGTTGTCGATGATCGCGAAGCCGATCCCGTCGTCATGCAACCGCGCGGCGACCTCGAGGTCTGCCGATGAGGGCTCCAACCACCCACTCGGATGATTATGGAGCAGGAGCTCGCCCCGGTTCGCGAACCCCGGCAGAGCGAGCACGCTCCGCACATCGCCGCGGGCCACCACCCGCGCCGACTGCACGATCCCCTCGGCGTCCACGGTGCAGACGAAGCAGACCTCGCGCCCACCCGCGAGCTGGATCGCGAGCCGGATCGCCGTCGCCGCGCTCGGGGTGACGCGTCCCGGGTCCCCGTGCGATGCGCGCTCGGCCTCGGCCACGCTCACGTCTTCAACGGCTTCTGCTTCGCCGCGGGGAAGAGCACGTTGTTGAGGATCAGGCGATAACCCGGCGAGTTGGGATGCAACGCGAGATCGGTCGGCGGGGCGCCGACGGCATGCTGCGGGTCCTCGGGGTCGTGCC
>CAXRBM010000058.1:0-37941 GCA_964228675.1 Gemmatimonadaceae bacterium | reverse complement strand
CATGGGGCGGCCGAGTTCATGGCCATGCTGCACATGGATCGTGACGGCACCGATGGTGAGGTCGAGCGCCTCGCAGAGCCGCCGATCACGAGGATCATCACAGTTGCCGAAGACCGCCTCGACCGGGGCGATCAGGGCGAGTTCGTCGAGGATCTCATCGCCACAAACGTCGCCGGCGTGGAGGATCCGATCGACCCCCGCGAAGGCGTCGTGCACATCAGGGCGTAGGAGGCCGTGCGTGTCGGAGATCAGTCCGATGCGGACGATCCCCACCGCGGTTACGACTCCCCCCAGCGGGGGGCGAGGGTGTTCGGGACGCCGAGGTGGTCGAGCGCACGCGCGACGACGAAGTCGACCATCTCCCGGATGGTGGTGGGGCGATGATAGAACCCGGGAGCGGCGGGCATCACGGTGGCGCCGGCGAGGGTCACCTGTCGCATGTTCTCGAGATGGATGAGCGAGAGTGGGGTCTCGCGCGTCACGAGGAGGAGTGGGCGCCGCTCCTTGAGCGCCACATCGGCGGCACGCTCCACCAAGGAACGCGAGGTCCCCGCAGCGATGCTCGCAACGGTGCCCATCGAGCAGGGGCAGATCACCATCCCCCCGGCGAGGGCAGAGCCTGAGGCCGGTGTGGCGCCGCGATCCTGATCGTCGAAGACGGTCACGAGCGGGTCGAAGCGCGCCGCACCGACCGCCTCACGTAGCCCCGCGAGAGCCCCTACCTCGCTCTCGGTGCGGAGGAGCCGGAAGCCATGCGACGAGACGATCAGCTGCACACGACGACCGGCCACGAGCAGCTGCTCGAGGAGCCGGATCCCGTACGGTGCACCAGAAGCGCCGGTGATCGCCAGGACGATCGGGGCCTGCGGATCGGCGAGGCGGGTCATGCGAACCACCGGTCGACGAGGACCGCAGCGAGAAAAGCCATCGAGATCACCCCGTTCATGGTGAAGAAGGCAGCATCGAGTTTGGAGAGGTCGTCGGACGACACCAGCGAGTGCTCATACGCGAGCAGGGCACCGACCACCGCGACCCCGACCCAGGCCGCCACCCCCAGGCCCGCGACGTTGACGGTGAGGGCGAGCGCACTCACCGTCACGAGATGCAGTGCGCGCGAGACGAGGATCGCCCGCGGGACCCCCAGCGCCGCCGGGATCGAGTGCAACCCTTGCGAACGATCGAAGGTGATGTCCGGGAGCGCGTAGAGGATATCGAACCCCGCCGACCAGGTCATCACCCCGACGGTCAACGCGATCAGCATCCACCAGGGCGCGCTCCATGCCCCCGTCACGGCGAGATAGCCGCCGACCGGCGCGATCGCGAGCCCAAGCCCGAGCACGAGATGTGCAAAGCGGGTGAAACGCTTGGTGAACGAGTAGAACGAGACCCACCCGAGTGCGATCGGAGAGAGCGCGAGACAGAGCGGATTCAGCATCGCCGCCGCGAGGAAGAAGAGCGCCGCCGCGACGACCACCGTCCCCCACGCCGCCCCGACCCCGATCACCCCGCGCGGGATCTCCCGCATCGCGGTACGCGGATTGCGCGCGTCATACTCACGATCGACGATCCGGTTCACCGCCATCCCCACCCAGCGCGCGGCGGTGAAGGCGAGCACCACCCAACCGACCATCGCGACGGAGAGCGGCGCGCGCAGCCCTGCCCCCTCCCCAACAGGGAGGCGGCTCGCGAGCACCACCCCGACCAACGCAAACGGCAGCGCGAACACTGTGTGCGGGAGCTTTACGAAGCTCGCCCACCGGCTCCACGCTGACGTCCCCTCGAAGGTCTGCCCCTCGCGCGCTGGCGCGGTCATCCGCGGTCGATCCCGAGCTGCGACCAGATCGCGTCCACGCGCGCCTTGGTGTCAGGATCCATCTCGATCACCGTGGGCCAATCGCGGGTGAACCCCTCCTCCGGCCACTTCTTCGTCGCGTCGATCCCCATCTTCGAGCCGTACGTGAAGGCGCGACTCGAATGATCGAGCACATCGACCGGCCCCATCGTGAAGCGGGTGTCCCGCTCGGGATCGATGTTGTTGAGCGCCACCCACCAGGCCTCCTGCGGGTTACGCACATCGACCCAGTCATCCACCACGACGAGCACCTTGGCGAGCGACATCAACCCGGCACCCCAGAGCGCGTTCATCACCTTCCACGCCTGCCCCGGGTAGTGCTTCTTGATGCTCACGAAGACGAGGTTGTGGAAGACCCCCTCCGCCGGCATGTGGTAGTCGACGATCTCCGGATTGGTGAGCTTGAGCAACGGGAGGAAGATCCGCTCTGTCGCATGGCCGAGGTAGAAGTCCTCCATCGGCGGGCGCCCGACGATCGTCGCGCAGTAGACCGCGTTCCGCCGCATCGTCACCGCGGTGACATGCACGCGCGGATAGCGATCCGCCTCCGAGTAGTACCCGGTGTGGTCGCCGAACGGCCCCTCGACCACGAGCTCTTCCGCCGGATCGATGTATCCCTCGATCACGATCTCCGACTCCGCCGGCACTTCCAGATCACAGGTGATCGCCTTGGTGAGCTTCACCGGGCTCCGCCGCAGGAAGCCAGCGAAGATGAATTCGTCGACATTCGGCGGGAGCGGCGCGCTCGCGGAATACATCGACGCCGGATCGGCGCCGATCACGATGCAGACCGGCATCTTCTCCCCCCGCTCTGCCATCTCGCGCCAGTGCGCCGCGCCGGTCTTGTGCCGCTGCCAGTGCATCGCCACATGCCGCTTCCCCATCTGCTGCACGCGATACATCCCGACGTTGCGGATCCCACGCTGTGGATCCTTGGAGACGACCGCCGTCATCGTGATGAACGGCCCGCCGTCCTCCGGCCAGGTGGTGAGCACCGGGATCTTGTCGAGGTCGATCTCATCCCCCTGCCAGACGACCTCCTGGCAGGCCGGGGTCCCCGAGGCCATCCGCGGCGGGAACTTCGCCACCTCGAGCAACCGCGGGAGCAACTGCAGCTTGCCCAAGAATCCCTCGGGCACCTTGAGGTCGAGGAGCTTCGTGATCCGATCCCCATGCTCGTCGAGCCGCTCGACGCCGAGCGACATCGCCATGCGTGACATCGACCCGAAGAGATTGATCGCGACGGGATAGGCCGAGATCGAACCATCACGGAGCACCGGCTTCTCGAAGAGGAGCGCGGGGCCACCGCCGGGCATCTTCATCACCCGGTCGGCGATCTCGCACATCTCGAGATGCACCTTCACCGGATGCGTGATGCGGCGGAGCTCGCCCGTCTGTTCGATGGCGGTGATGAATTCGCCGAGGGTGTCCAACGTCTGGGTCATGCGGTCCCCACATGGATCGCCGCGATCCCGAAGGTGAGCGTCTCCCAGGAGACGTCACGGAATCCCGCCTCGCGCATCGCCTGCGCGAGGGCCGTGGTCTCAGGGAAGTTCGCGACGGAGCGCGGCAGATAGGTGTACGCCGTGCGATGCCCACTCACCAACCGACCGATGCGTGGGAGCACGTGATGGAAGTAGAACTGATACGCCGAGCGGATGCCCGGGAGGGTCGGCGTCGAGAACTCGAGGATCACGAAACGCGCGCCGGGCTTGAGCACACGCCGCACCTCACGGAGCCCGGCACCGAGATCGGCGACGTTGCGGATCCCGAAGGCGACGATCGCCCCCTCGAAGGCCGCATCACGCACCGGGAGGGCAAGCGCATCTGCGACCGCCGGCGCGAGGACCGCGGGCGAGGCCTTCCCGACCCCGGCACGCAACATCGGCTCGGCAAAATCCGCCGCCAAGATGCGCCCCGAGAAGCCCTGCGTCTTGCTCAGCTGCGTGCCGACGTCGAGCGTCCCCGCACAGAGATCGAGATACGTCCCGGACGGCGCGCGATCCCAGCCGAGCCGCCGCAGCGCCACCGTGCGCCACCGCCGATCGATCCCGAGCGAGAGCAATCGGTTGAGCAGATCGTAGCTCGGCGCGATCTCGGAGAACATCCGACGCACGTAAACGCGCTTCCCCTCCGGGGTCGCGTTCGCGGCGGCGGCCTCCGCTTCGTGGCGCTCGAGCTCGATGGTGGCTGACATCGGTGAAAGTTGCCCGGGAGCGCCCCCGTGGGACAAGTTTGCCGCGCTCGTCTGCCAGGGCGATCCGCTCCCGCGAAACCTGCGGGACGCCCCCGACGTACGAAGGGTGTCCAGCTCTGCCAACCTCCCCTGCCTCTCGCGGTGCGCGCCGACCTCTCCGAGCTCTCCGATGTCGATCTGGTCCAGCTCGCGCTCGGTGGGCGCGACACGGGAGCGCGCGCGCTCATCCAACGCTATGAGCGGCCTGTCTTCTCCCTCGTGCTCCGCATGGTCGGGGACCACGAAGTCGCCGAGGAGCTCGCACAGGACACCTTCGTCCGGGCCCTCAACCGGCTCGACACCTATCGGACCGAGCTGAAGTTCTCGAGCTGGCTCTTCCGGATCGCGAACAACGCCGCGATCGACCATCTCCGGCGGCGCGCCCCGGAGACGGTCTCGCTCGACGGCGATCGCGGGGCGGAGAGCATCGAGGCGGCGGCCGAGGGGGCGATCCAAGTCGCCGCTGACGGCCCCTCCCCGCTCGAGGCGCTCGAGGCGAGCGAGCTCGGCGCAACGATCGCCGAGGCGATCGCGCAGTTGCGTCCCGCCTACCGCGCCTGTGTGCAGCTCCGCTTCATCGAGGACCAGTCGTATGAGGCGATCGCCGAGGCGCTCGACCTCCCGATCGGGACGGTGAAGACCCATCTGCATCGGGCCAAGCTCGAGTTACAGGCCCTGCTCCGCCCCCTGCACCCGGGGGGATCCTCCCCCATCGCCGCCCCTGAGACCTGACCCCTGTCTCCTGATGCCTGTCCCCTGAAACCTGTCCCCTGATCCCCTCGTACACTCAGGTAGCCCTATGCACCCGAACCATCCCCTCTCCGACGTCGCTCTCGAGGCGCTGCTCCGGACCCTCCCCCGCGAGGCCCCGACCATGGGGTTCGCCGATCGGGTGATGGCGCAGGTGCAGCTCCCCGCGGCAGTCTCCGTGCCACGTCGGATCCCGTGGCGCACCCTCATGGGGCTCGCCGCGCTCGATCTCGCCGTCGCGGCGGGGCTCCTCGTCTGGTTCGCCGACGGTCTCCTCCATGGCATTGGTGACCTCCTCCGAGGCGGCGCCAAGCTCGCGGTGGGGATCGGTTCGATCGACCCGGGGGCTACGCTTCGGGCCTTCGCATATGACGGGATCCAGGGCGTGGGCGCGGCCCTTCCTGGCAACACCTCTCTCGCGACCCCATTGCTCATCGGCGCCGCCGGCGCCCTCCTGACCATCGCCTCCCTCGGCCGCCTCGCTCGCAGCGCGTCGGCCTCCTCCCGGTGATCCGCCCATGATCCTCCGCCTCCTTCCCCTCCTCGCCCTCTGCGGGACCCTTGTCCCTGCGCCAAGCCAGGCGCAGGACAGCGCGAAAGCGAGCTCGCGCACTGCCGGCTCCACCCGTCGCAAGATCGACTCGACCATCGTCAAGATCCGTGTCGACGCTGACCACGCCAGTCAGGTCGAGTGGGGTCAGGGGAGCGTCGCCCCGGGCGACACCGTCCGCGGCGACCTCGTGACCTTCTTCGGCGACACCGAGGTGCGTGGGGTGGTCCTCGGTGATGCCGTCGCCCTCTTCGGCGATCTCACCGTGCATGACGGCGCCTACGTGCAGGGCGATGCCGTCTCGGTCGGTGGCACGGTCCGTGTGCGCGGTGGCGAGGTCGGCGGGAACATCGTCACCGCCGCCGGGCGACACATCGATGGCGATGATGACGGGGAATCCGACGAAGGCGGCACCTCGCGCATCGACCGCGACGAACCCCACAGCATCCTCGGTGCGCTCTTCGCGGTGTTCATCGCGATGGCGATGCTCTCCGTGACCGGCGTGATCGCCGCCGTGGTGATGCCACATCGCATCGATGCCGTCGCGCGGCGGCTCGAGGCCAGCGTGGGCCGCGCCTTCGCCGCCGGGCTGATCATCGAGCTCGGCTTCTTCCCGATCCTCTTGCTCGTACTCTTCACCTTGATCATCACGATCCTCGGGATCCTGCTCATCCCCTTCGCCGTCGTGGCGGTCCCGCTCCTCTATCTCGTGCTCGGCGCGCTCGGATGGTTCGCGACCGCGACCCTCGTAGGGCGTGGCCTCACCGGTCAGGACGGCGCCGATCGCCCCGCGGTGATGCGGAGTCTCACGATCGGGACGGTGGTGTTGCTCCTGCCCTTCGCGCTCGCGTCGCTCTTGCCCGGGTGGAGCGGCGGATTGATCGCCCTCGCCGGCGGTGTGGTCTGGGTCGCGACGACGGCGGGGTTCGGGGCAGCGGTGTTGACGCGCGGGGGACGCTCCCCCTCGCGCTGACCCACGCCGCGGATCAGCGCGCGGGCGGGCGCAGCCCGAGCTGCTGGGCGATCGACGTCCCCACCGCGGTGAGCTTCTGTGCCGCATGGCTCTGCGGCTGCGAGGCGACGATCGGAGCCCCCGTGTCGGCCCCCTCGAGCACCGGCGGATAGAGCGGGATCTGTCCGAGAAGGGGGACCTGCAGCTCCTTCGCCAGGCGATCGCCACCTCCCGAACCGAAGATCGCCATCGGCTTCCCCGTCTCCGGGGACTCGAAGTAGGACATATTCTCGACGATCCCAAGCACCGGGACCCCGACGCGACGGAACATCATCGCGCCGCGCAGCGCATCGCCGACCGCAACCTCTTGCGGTGTGGTGACGATCACCGCCCCCGCCACACTGGTCGCCTGGACGAGGGAGAGCTGGGCGTCACCGGTACCGGGGGGCATATCGACGAGCAGCAGGTCGAGTTCCCCCCACGCCACGTCACGCAGGAACTGGGTGATGATCTTCATGACGATGGGACCGCGCCAGATGGCGGGTTGGTCACGCTCGATCAGGAAGCCGAGGGAGATGACCTTCACCCCATGCGCCTCGAGAGGCTGGATCTTCTCGTCCTTGACCGGAGGCGCCGCATCGACCCCCATCATCCGCGGGATGTTGGGCCCGTAGATGTCGGCGTCCATGATCCCGACGCGATAGCCCGCCTTGGCGAGGGCGATCGCGAGGTTGGTGCAGACGGTGGACTTCCCCACTCCACCCTTCCCCGACGAGACCGCGATGATGCGGCCGAGATTCGGGTAGGCGACCGGCGTCGGTGTGGCGGGGGGCTTGGGCGCGGCGGTGGGTGGCTCAGCGATCGGGAGGGCGCGGCCGGTGCGACCGCTCGGGGCGGCTCCCGCCGCGGCCGTCGGGGCGCTCCCGAAGCCGGCCTGAGCGGCGTCCTTCACATCGACGCGCACCTCGGTCACCCCTTCCACGCGCTCAAGTGCCTGACGCACCTGTCGAGCGAGGGTGGGGTCATCCTGCGCGTCCAGCAACAGGGTGACACGCACCTTCCCCTCCCGGGTCGCGGCGATATCACGGACCTGCTGCGTCTGGTAGAGTGAGGCCCCCGTGCGGGGGTTGGCGAGGGGAGCGAGCGCCTCGGCGAGGCGCGACTGCAAGGTCTCCGACATCCCTGAAAGCTAGTACGAGGGGAAGTTGTTGGCCCAGGTGTTCTGGAAGGCGCGAAGCGCGCCGAGGGAGGTCATGGAGGAGGTGACGTTGCAGGAGTTGTAGCGCAATTTCGTGTTCCCAGCCAACTCATCGATGCCGAGGTCACTCTCCCCCACCGGGAGTCCAAGCTTCGCGTTGAGCCCCGTGGCGACGGCGCCCCGAACATCTTCGGTACCCCGCATCGTCAATTGGCTACCGACGATGATGACCCCGTCCCAGGAGAAGTTCCCCGTGGTGATGAGGTCGCCAAAGACGATGAGAAGACCCCGACCACTCTGTCCCGGTCCGAGACTGATGGGCGTCCCTCTCGTCGGACCATTCCGCACGACGATCGTCGGGTAAGCGTCCCAGCCTGACCCCGAGGGAAAGTAGGTGCTGGGACTCCCACCGTTGGGGATGGTGATGGTGGCCTGGATCGCCCCACGATAGACGATATCGCTCCAATCAAATGGGATGCCGGTGGCCGCATCGGTCGGCGTACTCCCGATCGTATCGACCTGTGGCTTGCCGATCAGCGTCGACATGGCACCAGACCCTTTGCCCGTGGTGGTGAAGCCCGGCGAGGCAGGCACGGCCACCGCAGCGATCGTGTCCCCGGTGCACTCATCTATCCCGTTGACGTACCCAGAACCGCCGGCCTTTCGCAGGCCATTGATCGACGTCACGGACGCTTGGACGGACATCTGCATGGCGAAGAAGGTGGCGAATGCGCCCGCCATCGAGATGGAACTACCGCTGCCAGGATAGAGGGCTCGCGTCCGCACCCCGCGGCTCCGCACGTAGTAGAGGGCCGGGATCCCGCTTGCGAGCACAGCCGGCCGCATCCGTCGGGTGACGACGTCGGCGTACCCCCCAGCGTCCGCAAAGTGCACCCGAACGGAGTCGCCCGCCGCGGGAGGGACTGCGGGAAGATTCCGCATCGCGACGGAGTCGAACAACGCGATGCGATTCCGTAAGCCCTGCTGCAAACCCATCTCCGCGAGTGCCGCGGCGGATTGCGCCTGCATGGAGGAATCATCGGAGGATCGCTCGCTCGAAATCATCGCGAAGCCCGCCGCGATGGCTCCGACCAGGACGAACATCGCTAGGATGACCATCGGCAGGGCAAAGCCCCGTGAGCGGGTTGGGACCTGGAACCGTCGCACCCTAGATCACCGCATTCCGGAAGAAGATCGACAACCGCATGGGGGCTGTCTCCGGCGTGCCCTGCCGATTCGAGGCGGAGCGCTCGCTCTGACCGACCAAGACGACCTCGATTCCTGACAGGAGACGGAGGTCCGACGGCGGGGCATCCTGCGGGGTGGTCGCTCCGGACACGAAGAAGCGGAAGATCGCCGTATCCTCGAACGGAACGGCGATCTCCTCGCTCACCCCACCGACCACCCGACGCCAGAGGGCGGTGCGTCCAGGGACCAACGTACTGGCCGCGAGTTCGTAGGTGACCGTCTGATAGAGGAGGACCGGGGATCCGGGGACGCGACCGGAGGGGAGACCAGGGATCGAGAGGGTGCGTCCCGCGGTGAAGGTGGTGGTTCCCGCCAACGGGGTGATGTTCACCGGAGCGCTGGAACAGGTCGCGGCGAGCCCGTTCGACGGCGCGGTCGTCTTGGGGACATAGGTGTAGGTCGCATTGATCGTCGTGTCCCGATAGGCGAAGCCATCATATGCTGCCGACGCCCAGATGAGGGAATCCACCGGCGCGAAGGTCGCCGTCTGCCCGGCACAATACAGCCCCATGGCGTAGGGGACCCGAACCACGAGCGAGGTGGTTGACGCCGAGACGATCCCACGCGGTTCGATCATCCGCATCTCATCACGGACGATGTTGACCGCATTGCGGACGACGGCGCGCGCGTCCCGCCGCCCCGTGGCGCCCGCGAAGAATTGGGTCTGCGAGATGAGGAGCCGCGTGACCCCGAGCCCGACGATCGCGACCAACAGCAGCGTCACGAGGAGCTCGATCAGCGTGAATCCGCCCCGCCTCATGAGAAGAGGGAGCCCGGCTCAGGGAGACTGCGATCGACATACACGGTGTCTGGGCGGAGCGCGGTATCGACCGGACGGATGATGATCCGGACCCGGGTGATCGCTTGGGTCGGCTCGGTGATCGCGATGCACCGGTCGTGTTCGAATCGTGTCATCGACGTGATCCGCGTACATCCGCCCCCGACGGTATCCGCCGCGATGCTCGCGAAGGGCCGGGTGGCATAGAGGTCCACCGCGGCGGAGAGGGCGGCGGCGCGGTCCACCCCGAGCCCGACGGTCCGCGTCTGGATGGCATAGTTCATCGTGACCATGGTGTGCGCGGTGACCAGGATCCCGAGGAGGGTCACCGCGACCATGATCTCGACGAGGGAGATCCCTCGGCGATTCGTTCGGCGGCGCGCCGGGTCGCGTGGGGAGCTCATGGCCGTCGCACGATCCCGGTCGCCGTCCGTCGCACGACGAACGCCGCCCCGTCGGTCGTGACCGTCACGGAGAGATCGCTGCTGGCGCGGCCGTTGGGGAAGATCGTGACGCCGGCCACCGGATCGAGGGTGAGCGCCGCCTCCATGTCCGACCCCTGACCGAAGCTGCGCGAGCGGATCACGGTCCCCGTGCCGCGCTCGACGATCTGGAGCGCCCTCCCACTGCCCTGTAGGCGAATGGGCACACGCCGGCGGACCGCCACCTGTGTCGCCTCGACGAGCATCCCCTCCACCACCGTCGCCGCACGAACGGCTCGGTCGCGAGTGAGTTGCTTGGAGACCGACGTGCCAGAGACCGTCACCACGATCCCGATGAGCACGACGACCACGAGCACCTCGATCAGGGTGAAGCCCGGTCTGCGCGCGCGCCATGGTCGCATCATGCGGGTCCGTCCGCGAGGGCGCCAGTCTCGAGCCCATGCCGTGCCGCTCCCACCACCCGCTCCCGGACATCGGCCAAGCTCCCGCCGACGAGCGCCCCGGAGGCACGCGCATGCCCGCCCCCCCCGAACTGCGCCGCCAGGGCATGGACGTTGACCCCCGCGATGCTGCGGAAGGAGACCTTCACCTGCCCCGTCGGAAGTTCCCGGAAGAGCAACGCCAAGCGCACTCCCGCGATCGACCGCGGGTGTTCGACGATCCCATCGAGATCCTCGCTCGTCGCGCCATGCGCCTCGAGGAGTCCCTCGCGGATGCTCACCCAGGCGATCCCGTGCGTGAGATCGGTCTCCAGGGTGTCGAGCGCATCGCGCAACAGCCTCACCCGCCCGAGCGGGACACTCCCATAGATCCGCGCGTACATCTGCTCGGGATTCACGCCGGCTTGGAGCAGCGCGGCGGCGACCATCAGGCAGCGCGGCGAGGTGTTGCCGAAGCGGAACCCCCCCGTGTCGGTGACGAGCGCGGTGTAGAGCGACTGCGCGATCGGTGTGGTGATGGTGAGGCCCAGCCCCTGTGCGAGGTCGAAGACCAGCTCCCCCGTGGCACAGGCCGAGGTGTCGCTCACCATCGTCGAGCCCGGCGGCTCCTCCCCGGGGAGATGGTGATCGATCACCAACGCATCCTGCGGGAGCCCGCGCACCGTGCTCGCCAGACTCCCCAGTCGCTTCACATCGCTGATGTCGAGGACGATCAGGCGATCGACCGAGGTGAGCGCGGCCGCGCCCTCGGCGGAGCGCTCCTCCACGTCGTCACCAAGCAACCAGCGGAACATCTCGGGCCACGGGGTCGGGTTCACGATGATCGCGCGCACCCCCATCTGGCCCAAGAGCCGCGCGAGCGCACTCTGCGAGCCACACCCATCGCCATCGGCGTTCACATGCGTCGAGAGCGCCACCGTCATCCCGGGGCGCAGCTCCGCCGCGAGCCGCGTGATCGCTTCGCGGCGGTTCGTCGGGACGGCGAGGAGCTCGCTCACCGGGCGTCGGTCCCTGGCGACGGGCTCACGCGCTGTAGTTCGGCGCTTCGCGCGTGATCGTCACATCGTGCGGGTGCGACTCGCGCAGCCCCGCCGGCGTGATGCGCACGAACTCCGCCTCGGTGCGGAGTGCGTCGATCGTCCCACACCCGGCATAGCCCATCCCGCTCCGCAGCCCACCGACCATCTGGTAGATCACATCGGCCACCGGGCCCTTGTAGGGGACGCGCCCCTCGATCCCCTCGGGGACGAACTTCTTCGCCGACATCTCGCCGTCCTGGAAGTAGCGATCGGCGCTGCCATCCTGCATCGCGGAGAGCGACCCCATCCCGCGGATCATCTTGAAGCGCCGCCCCTCGGCGAGCACTGACTCCCCCGGGCTCTCCTCGGTGCCGGCGAGCATCGACCCCATCATCACGGTCGAGGCCCCCATGCCAAGGGCCTTCACGATGTCGCCCGAGTACTTGATCCCGCCGTCGGCGATGATCGGGACGTCACCGGCGCCTGCCACCGCGTCCATGATCGCGGTGAGCTGCGGGACGCCGATCCCCGTCACCACGCGCGTGGTGCAGATCGAACCGGGCCCGACGCCCACCTTGATCGCGTCGACGCCGCGCTCCACCAGCGCACGCGCGGCGGCCTCGGTCGCGATGTTGCCGACCACGAGCTGCGTCTGCGGGAGCGCCTCACGCACCTTGGCAGTGGCATCGAGCACCCCCTGCGAGTGGCCATGCGCGGTGTCGATGATCAGCGCGTCGACGCCGGCGTCGACCAACGCCTTGGCGCGCGCGAGGAAGTCACCCCCCGCCCCGATCGCCGCCGCGACCATCAGCCGCCCCTGTTCATCCTTGGCCGCGTTGGGATACTGCCGCCGCTTGTGGATGTCCTTCACCGTGATGAGCCCGATGAGCGACCCCGCGGCATCGACCACCGGGAGCTTCTCGATCCGGTGCTTCCCCATGATCTGCTCGGCTTCATCGAGCGAGGTCCCCACCGGTGCGGTGATCAACCCCTCGCGCGTCATCGCGTCGGCCAGCGGGCGATCCAACTGCCGCTCGAACTGCAGGTCACGATTCGTGATGATCCCGACCAGCTTCCCTGCGCCGTCCACGACCGGGACCCCACTGATGCGGAAACGCCCCATCAGGGCGACCGCCTCGCGGAGCGTCGCCGAAGGCTGCAGCGTGATCGGATTGCGGATCATCCCGCTCTCGGAGCGCTTCA
Organism: Gemmatimonadaceae bacterium; assembly: GCA_964228675.1. Lineage (GTDB taxonomy): Bacteria > Gemmatimonadota > Gemmatimonadetes > Gemmatimonadales > Gemmatimonadaceae > Pseudogemmatithrix. Next base: position 25,272 of record CAXRBM010000058.1, on the reverse strand, counting down.
CCCGATCGACTTCGGCGGCCTGCCGATCGACCGACATGTTCTTGTGGAGGACCCCGATCCCACCGGCGCGGGCCATGGCGATCGCCATCTCCGACTCGGTGACGGTGTCCATCGCCGCCGAGATCAGCGGGACCTGGAGGCGGATCCCGCGGGAGAAGCGGGTGGCGGTGGAGACGTCCTTCGGGTGGACGAGGGAGTGCCGCGGGACGAGGAGGACATCGTCGAAGGTCAGCGCGGCATCCGTGCGGATGCGAGTCGAGGCGTGTGCCATCTCGAACGTTATCGCCCGAGGGGCCCGAATTCCAGCGCCGGCTCAGTAGATGTAGACGGGGGTCCCGACGTCGACGATCCGGAAGAGGGTCTCGATGTCCTCGTTTCGCATCCGGATGCAGCCATGGCTGACGCTCGTCCCGATGCTGCGGGGGTTATTGGTGCCGTGGATCCCGTAGCCGTCGCCGAGGTAGAGTCGATTGTTCCCGAGGACCCCTTGGTATTGCCGCTGATTGGTCCCATAGGGCGGGATGATGACCCGCCCACCGACGATGATCTCGCGCCCGTCCCCCACGTCATACGGGATCTCGCGCCCCTGTGGGGTGCGCAGGACGACGTTGTTCCCCGACACGGCGACGACCCCGTTCGCGGTGGGGATGGTCATCCCGCGCTCGAGGCGCGCGATCTTCAGTCGCTTCTGTCGTGCGACCTCGATGTAATGCCAATCGGGGGGGACCCAGAGGGGGTCGACGTCCTTCCGTTCGACCACGAGGCGTCCGCGCGGGGTGTCGAACTTCCAGCGGCGCCCCCCCGAGGTCTGTTCGAGGGTGCGCCCACTCCCACTCGCCACGCGGCTCTCGAAGAGCACCCGGTCCCCCTCGCGGAAGGAGATCCGGTTGTCGGCGAGGGCGATGACGAGATAGCGGCGCGCGGCGAGGGAGTCGCGCTGCCGGCGGGCATCCACGACGGCGACGATGGAATCCCGCACGAGCTGCTGCCGGGTTCGCGCGGCGCTCCACGCCGTGGAGTCGACGACGAGCTGGGCGCGTACCGCCTGCCGCGCGCGGAGCGCCTGGGTGAGATCATGGCCCGCCACGCCGACCCCGGCGCTCGCCAGCGCGGTCGCGAGGAGAGCGGCGCCACGCAGGAGGTGCGTCCAGCGCTGGGAAGGCGGCAACTCAGTGGACATACGCGAGGTCCCCTACGCGAAGGACCGCCGTGAGCGCCGCGAAGTCGGCGCGACGCAGCAGGATCCCCTCGGAGGCCCGCGTCGCTGGGTCGCCATCGATGCCTACGCGGCGCAGCGTCATCCCATCGGCGAGGACGATCGTCTCGCGGTCGATCCGTTCGATGGCGCGGATCCCCGGGGCGAGCTCCACCGCCACGGCGACCTCGCGCAGCCGTGCCTCACCGCGGCCGAGGAGCAGGCGCCCATCCTCAAGAATGAGCTCGAGGTAGGGTGCCGCCGAGGTGAACGGCGCCTCGCGGGCTCGCTCGAGCGCCAGACGGATCTGCTCGGCGCGCAGCGCCGCCTCCGCCGCAGACCGTTCAAGGGCGAAATCGGCCCGCGTCTCCTCGAGGCGATCGACCTCCGCCCGAAGCGACTCGGCCTGCCGCCACGCCACCCCACCGGTGGCCCCGAGCACCAGAGCGAGGATACCGAGGGCCAGGGGTCGCGTCACGGGCGCGTGATCGACCGCAGATCGATGATGGGCGCCCCGGTCGGCTCGGATCGCCCGGTCCGCACCGTCCCAGTCAGGATGACCTTGCTCATCGCGCGGATCGACTTGGCCTCGGCGAGCAGGGTCGAGGGGACGGCGAAGTAGAGCACCGCGCTCTCCCCGCTGGGACCCAGCGCCAGGAGGTAGGGCTCGTCGGGACGGAATCCCTTGCGGAGGGGGTCGGCGTTCTGGAGGCCGACCACCTGCACGGCCCAACGCACGGTGCGGCCGACGTACCCACTCGGGTCGAGACGGAGATCGACGGCACGGAGCCCCGCTGAGTAGGTGGAGTCGGTCGGGGTGAGACGGGACTCCGGGACCCACGCGTCGACTCGGACGCGGACCCACCCGCGGGCGCGGGCCGTCGGTTCGACGACGACGTCTTTATCGAGTGTGCCGATGCGGGTGGTGCCCGGCGCGAGGGCGAGCTCGAGGGGGGTGCTCACACGAAGGGCGGTGCGTGAGGCGCCCGGCCCTTGGGGAAGCGGCGAGGGGGCCTCGAGGGCAGGCGCGGCGCCTGGCGACGGCATCTCGGCCCTCGACGCCTCACGGGCTGGGGGGGGATCCGCCTCCGGTGCGGACTCGAAGGCGGAGCGACTCACCCACGCCGCGCGGCGAATGCGCGCCCACCCCCCTTTCCGTTCGATGACGCGGATCCCCGCGCGCGGGGCGAAGACCGCGATGATCGGGGCGTTGGCCCGCGGCGCGGCACGAAGTCGGACGGTCCCCGCCCCGCCGATCGACTGCGGGAAGGTATCGAGGCGCCCCCCCACCCGATCGGCGTCGATCCACCCCTCGAGCGTCACGCGGACGTAGCTGCGCTGGATCGGGCCCTGGCGCCAGGTGGTTCGCGGCTCGAGGGTCGCGACGGTGACCCCACCGGGGATCGCCCGCGCATCCGTGGCGCGGACCAGACGTCCCTGCGCGGTCGCAGGGCCCGCCACGAGGAGGAGGACGAGGGAACGAAGGAGTCGCATCGCTGGTCGGAGGGACGTGGGGCGCGGTAGATTGCGCTCTTGCGCGACGCGCGCCCCGCTCGTCGCAAGATAACATCACCCTCTCGACTCGGTCGGGCCCTGATGGCTTCGAAGGTGGACCGCCCCGTCGTGCTCGTCGTCCTCGATGGCTGGGGGCATCGCGTGCAGACCGATGGGAACGCGATCGCGATGGCGCAGACCCCGACCTGGGACCGGCTCTGGGACCGTGCGCCCAAGACGCTTCTCGAGGCAAGTGGACGCGCCGTCGGGCTCCCCGAGGGGCAGATGGGGAACAGCGAGGTCGGCCATCTCAACCTCGGCGCCGGCCGCGTGGTGATGCAGGACCTCGTGCGGATCGGGGAGAGCATCCGCGACGGGTCGTTTTTCGCGAATGCGGCCTTCCGTGGGGTCTGCGCTCAGGTGCGCACCTCCGGTGGGACGCTCCACCTCCTCGGCCTGGTCGGGGATGGTGGGGTTCATGCGCACGACGACCATCTCCGAGCCTTGGTCGATCTGGCGACGCGCGAGCGGGTGCCACGCATCGCGCTGCATCTGTTGCTCGACGGTCGCGATACCCTTCCCACTTCCGCGCTCGGCTTTGTGCGAGCGCTGCTGGCCACAATCGGGGATCGCGCGGTGATCGGGAGCCTCGGCGGACGCTACTACGGGATGGATCGCGACCATCGGTGGGCGCGCACCCAGCGCTGCTACGATGCCGCGGTGCGTGGCACGGGTCCGACCACGGATGACCCGATCGCGTACATCGAGGCGCAGTACGCCGCGGGCACCACCGATGAGTTCCAGTCACCCGCGACGGTCGTGCGCGACGGGCAGCCGGTGGCGCGCATGCGGGACGGCGACGCGGTGATCACCTGGAACTATCGCTCCGACCGCATGCGACAGATCGTGCGCGCGCTGGCGATCGATGGGTTCGACGGCTTCGACATCAGCGGGCGTCCGCGACTCCACGTGGCGACGATGACGCAGTACGACCAGACCTTCGGCCTGCCGATCGCCTTCGAGCCCTTTTCGATGGCGAAGATCGTCGCCGAGGTGATCGAGGAGGCGGGGATGAGCACGCTCCGTACGGCGGAGACGGAGAAGTACCCGCATGTGACCTATTTCTTCAACGGCGGGAACGAGACACCGTATCGCGGCGAGGAGCGGGTCCTCGTCCCGAGCCAGCAGGTGGCGACCTACGACCTGATGCCGGAGATGAGCGCGCCGGGGATCACCGACGTGCTCGTGGAGCATATGCGCCGGAAGTCCCACGAGTTCACGCTCTGCAACTACGCGAACGGCGACATGGTCGGCCACAGCGGGAACTTCGCTGCGACGGTGCGCGCCTGTGAGGTCGTGGACCAGCAACTGGCACGCATCGTCGCGGCCGCCGAGCAGACCGGCACGCGCCTGTTGATCACCGCCGACCACGGCAACTGTGAGATGATGATCGATCCCTCCACGGGTGGCCCCCATACCGCCCACACCACGAATCCGGTGCCCTTCCTCCTGATCGATGACGGCGCGCCGATGGCGCTCCGCGCCGGCGGCGCGCTCTGCGACGTCGGCCCCACGGTACTCTCGATGCTCGGGGTCGACCGCCCCGATGCGATGACGGGCCGTGACCTACGCGTGCGAGGTGCGGCATGAGGCGAGCCCCTTCGCTCGTCCGTACGCTGCTGGTTGGCGCACTCGGGCTCGGTGTGCTCGGGTTCGGTGTCGCGCGACCGGCCGGCGCGCAGGTCGGGCATGACCCGGCGTCGAGCCCGTACGAGGATCTGCGCGGGCGGCAGGCCGCGACGATCGGGATCGGTACGCTCGCGCCAGGGCGTGATCCCGCCGGGGTCGCCCCGAAGAGCGGGGTGATGCTCACCGGGCGCTACGAACTGCAGCTGACACGCCCCCTCTGGTTCTTCGCGCGGCTCGGCGTGGCACCGAGTCTCGAGCGCCCCATCAAGGATCCGCTCTTCACGGATGCGCAGCGCGATGCCGGGACGGAGCGGCATCCGATGTTGTTGACCGAGGTGGGGCTCACCATGAACCTCACCGGGAACAAGTCGTGGCGGCGGATCGTGCCGCAGTTCCATAGCGCGATCGGTTTCGTCACCGACGGCAACACCAAGTTCGACCTCGGGGGGTACAAGTTCGGGAGTGCCTTCACGATCTCGTACGGCCTCGGGGCGCGCGTCACCACAGGGCGAGACTGGGAGCTCCACGCCGACCTGACGCGGGTGCACTGGAAGTACACCTATCCCGATGCGTACGGCACCGGGAGCGATCCCCTCGTCCCAAGCGGTCGCCTGGGGCCGTGGGTCGGGAATTCGGTGATGCAGATCGGCGTGAGCCGCTTCTTCTTCCGCTGAGCTGACGATGCCGCGCGCCACCCTCACCCGCCGTCTCACCTTCTCCGCCGCGCATCGGTATCGCCGGCCGGAGTGGAGTGATGCGAAGAACGCTGAGGTGTTCGGGGCGTGCGCGCATCCGAATTGGCACGGGCATACCTACACCTGCGAGGTGACGGTCGGCGGAGAGATCGATCCGCAGACGGGGTTCTGTGCCGACCTCGCGGGGTTGGATCGGGTCCTCGCGGAACGAGTGCATGCCCGGCTCGATCACAAGAACCTCGTGCTCGATGTGCCGGAGTTCGCCGAGGGGCGTGAGATCCCGACCTCGGAGAATGTGGCGTGGTGGATCGCGCGTGAGGTGCAGGCGGGGCTCGGCGGCACGGCGCGTGTGCTGCGGGTGCGGCTCGCGGAGATGTCGGACCTCTGGGTGGAGATCGACCCGACGTGACGGCGCGGCCGGACGGCGCGACCCCGCTCGATGCGGTGGACGAGGTGCCGGTCTGGCTCGAGGTGAATGGCCAGCCCGCCGTCACTTGGATGTGCACCCCTGATCAACTCGATGCGCTCGTCGTGGGCTGGTGCTACGGCGAAGGGTATGTCGAGTCGCGCGATGACCTCCTCTCGATGCGCCCCTGCGCGCGCGAGCTCGGCTTCTGGGTCACGGTCCCCGAGACGCGCTATGCCACGGTGGAGGGAGAGGAGCGGCGAAGGGTCCTCGCCTCGGGGTGCGGCGCGGTGACGACGATCCTCGGCGCGCTGCACAAGGTCCCGCGGCGCGCGACGATGCCGACGATCCCTGACCTCGCGCAGACGCGCGCGCTCTTCAAGGCACTCTTCGCGCGCGGTGAGCGGTATCAGTCGACCGGTGGGATCCATGCGGCGGCGCTCACCGACGGGGTCGAGCTGTTGAACCACGCCGAGGATATCGGGCGACACAACGCGGTGGACAAGGTGATGGGGCAGCGGATCCTCGCGCGCGAGGGGACGACGGATCTCATCCTGTTGGTGACGGGGCGGATCTCGGGGGAGCTCGCGTACAAGGCGGCACGCGCGCGGATCGCGGTGGTGGCGACGCCATCGGTGCCGAGCACGGTGGCGGTGGAGATCGCGCGCGCGACGGGGATGGTGCTGATCGGGCGGGCGGTGTCAGGGACGCCGCAGGTCTGGACGCCATGAGCTGCACCGGTGTGATCCTCGCGGGTGGCGGCGCGACACGGTTCGGTGGTCGCCCGAAGGGACTCGAGATGGTCGCGGGTGAGCGGATCATCGATCGCGTGGCGCGGGCGCTGCGGATGGTGACTGACGAGCTCTTGCTCGTGGCGAATGCGCCAGAGGTGGCAGGTTGGTTGCCCGGCGTACGCACCGTCGCCGATGTGCGGCCGGGGGAGGGAGCGCTCGGTGGGTTGCACGCGGCGTTGGCCTGCGCGGTGGGTGACGTGGGTGCGACGACGGTCGATGCGAGTGAGGCGCCGGACGTGCTCGTCGTCGCGTGGGACATGCCGTTCGTCTCCGCGACGCTGCTTGGTGTGATGCGCGCGCGGGGGGAAGAAGGCGATGTGGACGCCGTGCTCCCCGAGAGCGATGGCTCGCGGCGCGGGGTGGAGCCGCTCTGTGCCTGGTATTCCGCGCGGTGCCTCGCACCGATCACGGCGGCGCTCGAGGCCGGCGACCGACGGGTGATCGCCTTCCTCGATGCCGTGCGGGTGGCACGCGTGCCACTGGAGGAGGTGCGGCGCTTCGGCGATCCCGATCGCCTCTTCGGCAATGTGAACACCGCCGAGGATCTCGCGCGGCTGCAGGGGATGGTGCCCGATGTCGGGTAAGCGCCCCCCGATCCTCTGCGTGGTCGGAAGGAAGCATGTCGGGAAGACGACCACGGTCGTGCGGCTCAGCGCGGAGCTCACGCGGCGCGGGCACCGCGTGATGATCCTCAAACATGGGTCGCACACCTTCACCCTCGATCCCGCCGGCACCGACACCTATCGTCACTATCACGAGGGGAACGCCGTGCGGGTCGCGATGGCGTCACCGGATAAGTTCGCGCTCGTCTCACGGTGGGAGGAGGAGCTCCCGCCGGAGGTGATCGTGGAGCGCTACCTCGCCGATGCGGATCTCGTGCTCGCCGAGGGATTCAAGCGATCCGTGTTGCCAAAGCTCGAGGTGGTGCGCCGAGCGGTCTTCCCGACCTCACTCTGGCAGGATGCATCGCTGCCGGAGGATTCCTGTGTCGCGATGGTGAGCGATGCGGTGATCCCGGGATTCTCCGGTGTGTCGTTCTCCCTCGATGATGCGGCGTGGGTCGAGCGCTGCGCCGACTGGATCGAACAGACCTTTCTCACCGCGACTTCGCAGGGCTCCTGATGCGATATATCCCCTCTCCCCTCGTCGCGCTCGCGCTCCTCACCCTGGCCGCCTGCCAGCCGGTTGGTGGCCCATCGACTCGCCCGGCCCCAGCGATCGCGCCACGCGTGGCCTTTCGCGCCCTCGCCGACTCGCTCCTCGACGACCGTCGATTCCGCTCCGCGAACTGGGGGGTGCTCGTCGTCGATCCATCGACCGGTGACACCCTCTACTCTCGCAATGCCGGCAAGCTCTTCATGCCGGCCTCCAATCAGAAGCTGATCACCGGGGCGGTGGCGCTCGCGCGACTTGGCGGTGACTTCCGCTACGAGACACGCGTGCTCGGGAGCGCCTCGGTGCGCGATGGCGTCCTCCCCGGCGACCTCGCCGTGCTCGGGAGCGGGGATCCCTCCTACACCGATTCGCTCGCCGATGGCGATGCGATGGCGCCGCTTCGTGCCCTCGCCGATTCGCTCACCGCGCGCGGGATCCGCGAGGTCGCCGGTCGACTGCTACGTGCCGCCCCGGTCTTCCCCGATTCCACCCTCGGCTTCGGCTGGGCGTGGGACGATCTCGACTACGGGTATTCCGCGCCGGTCGATGCGCTCTTCTTCAACGAGGGGATCGCGCGAGTGACGATCGTCGGCGGGGCGACGCCCGGAGCACCGGTCACGGTGCGGACCGCGCCGGCTCGCACCGTGCCCGCACTCGGCCCCATCGCCGTGACGACGATCGCGCGCGAGATCACGCGGACGAATGGTCGCGCCGCAGCGCGCAGCCGCGTGGAGTGGACCAGCGATGTGCGCGGCGTGCGGCCGCTCCTCTCGCTCAGTGGTCAGGTGATCGCCGGCGATTCGGTGACGCTCGAGGTCGCGCTCCGTCATCCGAGCAGGGCCTGGCTCGATGCCTTCGCCGAGGCGTTGGCGACGCGTGGGATCCGGGTGCGCGGTGGTGTGGAGCCCAACACCTTCGCCGACACCACGGGGATGGTGACGCTCGCGACGCGACAGTCTCCACCCCTGCGCGAGATCCTCCCGCGCTTCGAAAAGCCCTCGCAGAATCAGATTGGCGAGCTCCTCTTCAAGACACTCGGGCGCGTGGAGACGGGGAGCGGGACGGCGGACTCGGGACGTGCGGTGGTCGAGCGCCAACTCCTCGCTTGGGGGGTGGACTCCGCAGGCTTTGCGGTACGCGATGGTAGCGGACTCTCCCGCCACGATTATCTGACGCCCGAGACGATCGTCCGAGTGCTCGACCGGATGCGACGACACACCGAGTTCCAGGTGTTCTACGACGCGCTCCCCATCGCCGGGATCGATGGGACCCTCCGCACGCGGATGCAGGGGACGCGCGCGCAGGGGAATGTCCGCGCCAAGACAGGGACCCTCGACAAGGCACGCGCCCTTTCCGGCTACGTCACCACCGCCGATGGCCGCCTCCTCCTCTTCTCGATGCTCGCCAATAACCATGTGGTCTCGAACGTCGAGGTCGAGCGGGTGCAGGATGCGCTCCTGAATTGGCTCGCGTCGAACCGGCTCGGAGCATCGCGCTGATGCATAGCGTCGCCGAGGCGGTCGCACGGATCATTGAGGGGATCGCCCCGCTCGCCGTCGAGTCGGTAGGGCTCAGCGAGGCGCTCGGCCGCGTGCTCGCCACGGACATTCGCTCGCCGATCACGCTCCCGCATTGGGAGAACTCCGCCATGGATGGCTATGCGGTGCGCGGGGTGGATATCGCGGGGGCGAGCGCTGATTCACCGATCACCTTGCCGGTAGTCGAGACCATCGCCGCGGGGGCCTTCCCCACGCGGGCGCTTGGCGCGGGTGAGGCGACACGGATCATGACGGGCGCACCGATTCCCGAGGGTGCCGACACCGTGGTCCGGGTCGAGGACACCGACGCCGGCCTCACGCACGTACAGGTGCGCAACGATCGTGATCGCGAGAAGAACATCCGCCGGCGCGGGGAGGATCTCACCGAGGGGACCATCGCGCTCCCCGCCGGGATGCCGCTCGGCGCGGCGCAGATCGGCGTGCTCGCCTCTGTCGGCCAGGCCACGGTCGCGGTGCACCGCCGTCCGCGTGTCGCGATCCTCGGCTCCGGCGACGAACTTGTCGACCTCGATCGCTTCGACGAGGTGCGCGCCGGCCGCAAGATCGTCAGCTCCAATGCCTACACCCTCGATGCGCTCGTGCGGCTCAACGGAGGGATCCCGATCGCGCTCGGTCATGCGGCGGATACGCGCGAGGCGATGCGCGCCCTCCTCGAGCGGGCGCTCGCCGAGCGACCCGATCTGATCGTCACCTCGGCGGGGGTCTCCGTCGGCGAGTTCGATCACACGCGCGCCGCGCTCGAGGAGATGGGCGCACAGATGGCGCTCTGGCGCGTGCGGATGCGGCCTGGTGCTCCGGTAGGGTTCGGGACGATCGCGGGGATTCCGTGGATCGGTCTCCCGGGGAATCCCGTGAGCGTGATAGTGACCTTCGAGCTCTTCGTGCGCCCGACCATCCGCCGGATGCTCGGCCACACGCGCCTGCATCGCCGCCCTGTCACCGTGAGACTCGAGGAGCCAGTGCGGATCGGGGCCAAGCTCACGCATTTCCTCCGCGCCATCGTCACCACGCAGCCTGATGGCTCGCTCGCCGCCCGGCTCACCGGCCCGCAGGGGTCAGGGATCCTCACCTCGATGTCGCTCGCGAACGCCTTGCTCGTGGTCCCGGAGGATCGCCCCGAAGTGCCGGCGGGCGAGCGACTCTCGGCCCTCCTCCTCACCGAGGACGCGAGCACCTCAGCGACCTTCACGCTGTGAGGGAGCCCCTGGCCGCGCTCGAGCGCCGATTCGTCTTGGGCACCGCCGAGGTCATGCTCGGGGGCGAGCAGATCACGCTCGAAAAGCCGCGGAACCCCGATGATCTGATCAGTGAAGCCGATTTCGCGCATGATGAACGGCTACCGTACTGGGCCGACCTCTGGCCGGCAGCGGTGGTGCTCGCCGATCATCTGCTGACGGAGCGGCGGTTGCTAGGCGCCGCTGATGCCCCCCACCACCCACGCGCCCTCGAGCTTGGCTGTGGGATCGGCCTCGTGACGATCGCCGCGATGCGTGCGGGCTACGGCGTGGTCGCCACCGACTACTACGAGGACGCCCTCCTCTTCGCCGCGCGGAATGCGGTGCAGGCGAATGGACGCGAACCGGAGACGCGCATGGTCGATTGGCGCGCTCTTCCGGATGACCTCGGGACCTTCGACCTGATCCTCGCGGCGGATGTGCTGTACGAGCGTCCACACGCGACGCTCATCTCTGGGCTGATCGCTCGCGCGCTGGCCCCCGAGGGCCGTGCGCTGATCTCGGATCAGGGGCGCGTCGCGCTCCAGGATTTCCTCGACGCGCTCGGGCCGTTGGGGCTCACGCATCGCGTGGTCCATCAGGAGCGACGCCCCGTGCATCCTCCCGCCCCGGAAGGATCGTTCGCGCATCACGTGCTGACGGTGTACGAGATCCGAAGAGGGTAGTCAGCGCCTCGGAGGCACCGTTCCAGTCAGGCAGCGCGGCTCAGAGCCAGCGTCGTACCTGAGCGCAGTAGGCCTCGTATGGCGCTCCGAACTTCTTGGTGAGATACGCCTCCTCGCGACGGATGATCACCCGATCGGTGAAGACCACCGCCGGGAACACCATGATCAGGATGGCGAGCTGATTGGCCCAGAGCGCCACGCCGACCTGCGCGAGGGCGAAGCCGAGGTAGATCGGGTTTCGACTAAGCGCATAGAGGCCATGGTCGATGATCACCTTCGTCGCCTTCCAGGGTTCGACCGCCGTCTGATAATGGCGGAAGGTCCAGACCGACCAGGCGATCCCGAGCATCGCGACGAGCAAGACGCCCTGCCCGATCCACGCCATCCCTTCCGGACGAATCGTCCGCGGAACGAGCCAGTGGCCAACCGCCCCGGTCCCTATCGCGATCAGGAAGACAAACGGCGGCTTGATCGGGAGATTCGGGTGATCGAGCGACCCATCCGGTAACCGCCGTTCCTCACGTGCCATCGCCTAGCCCAACTGCTCCGCGACGACCTCAGCGATATCGAGGACCGGGACTTCGGCGCCCTGCGCCTTCACCCCATCGGCCATCATCGTCATACAGAAGGGACAGGCCACCGCGACGGCATCGGCCTGCGTCGCCAGCGCCTCCTCGGCGCGCTCGACGTTGATCCGCTTGCCGACCGTCTCCTCCATCCACATGCGGCCACCACCGGCGCCGCAGCACAGCCCCTTGTCGCGGGAACGATCCATCTCGACGAGGTTCACCACCGGGAGCGCGCGCTTCAGCGTCTCACGCGGCGCATCGTAGATGTCGTTGTAGCGCCCGAGATAGCAGGAGTCGTGATAGGTGAAGGTGCGCACCGGCGCATGGAGATCCTGCCGGATCGGGACACGCCCCTCGGCGAGGAGATGCTCGATATAGGTGGCGTGGTGGATCACCTCGTACTCCCCGCCGAACTGCGGATACTCGTTCCCGAGCTGATGGAAGCAGTGCGGGCAGGCGGTCACCACCGTGCGCACACCGTAGCGCCCGAGGGTCTCGACATTGTCCTTGGCGAGGGTCTGATAGAGGTACTCGTTCCCCATGCGGCGTGCCGGATCGCCATTGCACTTCTCCTCCTGTCCGAGGATCGCGAAGCGCACGCCCGCGGCCTGGAGGATCTTGGCAAAGGCGACGGTTGTCTTCTTGGCACGATCGTCGAACGACCCCATGCACCCGACCCAGTACAACACATCAGGACGCTCCCCGCGCGCCGCCATCTCGGCCATGGTGGGGATCTCCATCCCCTCGGCCCACTTCGCGCGGTCGCCGGGATCGAACGACCAGGGCGACCCGCTCGTCTCCATCGCCTCGAAGGCGGGCATCAGCTCCTCGGGGAAGCGCGACTCCGAGAGGACGAGGTTGCGGCGAAGCTCCGTGATCACCGAGAGCTGATCGATCGAGACGGGACACTCGTACACGCAGGCGCGGCATGAGGTGCAGGCCCAGAGCTCCTCCTCAGTGATGTAGCCATCGAGGAGCGAACGCTCGGCGATCGCCGCGGGGGCTTCGGCGCTGAGCGTGAGCACGCCCCCCTCCCCGGGGACCATCCATGGCGCCTTCTCCTCGAGCCGCTCGCGGACGTTGATCATGATCTTCCGCGGCGAGAGCAACTTTCCGGTCGTGTTCGCCGGGCAGACCGCGGTGCAGCGCCCACACTCGGTGCAGGCGAAGCCATCGAGGAGCGACTTCCAGCTCAGATGCTCCACATCCTTCGCGCCGAACTGCTCGGCGTCGGCTCCTTCGAAATCCATCGGGCGCACCGCGCCGACGACGCCGGGCCCACTCGTGTTCGAGAGATAGGTGTTGGGGAGCGACGCGACCACATGGAGGTGCTTCGAGTACGGCAGGTAGTTCAGGAAGCCGAGCACGAGGAGCGCATGCGCCCACCACCAGAGGTCGTGCATCAGGGCGGGCGCGGGCATCCCCGGGGCGAACCCGACCTGTACGAGCGCGATCGCGAGCGGATAGCTCACCGGCCGCATCCCGCCGAGCGCCACCGGCTCCGAGACGATCGCGAAGGCCTCGGTGAGGAACATCGTCACCATCAGCGCGCCGATCCACGAGAGGATCAGGAGGGGATCGTTCGGATGGGTCTCCGCCCCTTCGAGGCGCTTCACCCGCTTGGTGAGCCGGCGCCAGAGCGCCATCACGACCATCGCCAAGACGATCGCCGCGAACCCCTCCTGGCTCAGGACGTACCCGCGATAGAGGGGCTCCGGGAGGAAGTGCTCATAGCCGAACGAAGGGATGACCCCCTTGATGAGCATCTCCGTGGTGCCGGCGCCGAGGATCAGGAACCCCCAGAAGATGAGGGCATGCATCGGCCCCGCGATCGAGTCACGGAAGATCTTCGACTGGAAGATCCCGATCGTGATGAGGTTCCCGAGTCGCGTGGGGATCTCGGTCCAACGGGAATCGTCGAGCCGACCGATCCGCAGGTACCCGATGAGACGCTGGACGTTCGCCGCGAAGAAGCCGACGGCGAGGAGGAGGATCGCGAGGAAGAGGGCGTTGGCGACGGTCATGCCCCAAAAGGTAGGCTACGACGCCTTCGCCCGCTTCACCGCCTCCGTGAGCACGGGGAGGATCTCGAGCACATCCCCCACCACGCCGTAGTCGGCCACCTTGAAGATCGGGGCCTCCGTGTCCTTGTTGATCGCCACGATCGTCTTGGAAGTCCGCATCCCGGCGAGATGCTGGATCGCGCCGGAGATCCCGCAGGCGATGTACAGGTCGGGGCTCACGAGTCGCCCGGTCTGGCCGATCTGATCGGCGTGGGGACGCCACCCGTCATCGGTGACGGCACGCGTCGCACCCACCGCGGCGTTGCCGAAGGCGGCGGCGAGCGCCTCCACGAGCGAGAAGTTCGCTGCCTCCTTGAGCCCGCGCCCACCGGAGACGATCACCGGCGCCTCGCCGAGGTCGAGCTTCGCGGAGTTCCCCGCCGCGGTCTCGGTCACGCGCACGCGGCTCGCGGCAGGATCCGCCGCTGGGGCCACGGCCTCGACCTCCCCCGCCTTGGCGTTCGCCACGGGGAGATAGGCCCCAGCGCGCACCGAGAGGATCGCCGGGGACGCGGTCAGCGTGATCGACTGCAGGATCTTCCCTGTGTAGCCGGGGTGGGTCACGGTGATGGCGTCCCCCTTCACCTCGAAGGCGGTGGCGTCGGCGGCCATCGGGACCTGCAACTTGGCCGCGACGCGCGGGGCGACATCCTTCCCCGTGGCCGACGCGGTGGCGACGAAGGCGCCATACCCGCTCATCTTCGCCGCGATCGTCGCGGCGACCGCCTCAGGATTGTTGTGCGTGAAACCCGCGTGCTCCACCACGATCACGCGATCGGCGCCGTGCGCACCGAGTGCGGCGGCGTGCGCCCCGATGCCAGCGGCACCAAAGAGGATCGCGTGGACCTGCCCACCCCGCGCATCGGCGATGCGGCGGGCGGCGGTGACGGCTTCGAGACCGGCGCGGCGGAGATCACCACCGCGCGACTCGGCGAATGCGAGGACGTGTGCGCTCATCAGAGGACCTTCGCCTCTTCTTTGAGGAGACGGACGAGTTCGGGGACGGCGGCGGTGCCCTCCCCGATGATGCGGCCCGCGGCCCGCTCCGGCGGGAGCGCGAGGGCGTCGAGCGAGAGCCGCGCGGCCGGGAGCTGCGCAGGCTTCGTCTCGAGGGGCTTCTTCTTGGCGGCCATGATCCCCTTCAGCGAGGGGTAGCGGGGCCGCGCGATCCCTTCGTCGATCGTGACGACGGCGGGGAGCGCGCACTCGACGAGCTCGTACGCTCCCTCGAGCTCGCGGCGCATCTTCGCGGTGCGGCCATCGAACTCGAGCTTGGAGATCGCGTTCACGCAGGGGAGGCCGAGCAGCTCGGCGACGATCGCGCCCGTCACACCATGCGCGGTGTCGATCGACATGCGCCCGAACATGATCAGGTCGTAGCCACCGTCCTTGAGCTCCGCGGCGAGCGCCGAGGCGATCGCGAAGGAATCGACGTGCGTACCGTCGGCCTTGAGCTGCACCGCGCGATCGGCGCCCATCGACATCGCCTTGCGGAGCGTCTCCTGCACGACATCACCGCCGAGCGAGATCACGACGACCTCACCGGCGTTGAGCTTCTCCTTGATCTGGAGCGCGGCCTCCACGGCGTAGCCGTCGAAGTCGGAGATATCGAACTTGAGCCCCGTCTCGTCCACGGCGGTGCCGGAGGGGGCGATCTTGAAGCGGACGTCCATGTCGGGGACCCGCTTGATGCAGACGGCGATCTTCATCGGTCGGTCGGCGAGGGTTCAACGTGCTACGAACCCGAGGAAATCTAGGGCGCGCACCGCGGCCATTGTACCGACGGCGCGCGGGCCAGCGCTCACATGAGCGGGGCCAGCTCCACCTCGGTCAGCGCCCCGCGATAGCGCCAGAGGACGGCGAGCGACCCGAGGGCGAAGACCACCCCGGCCCAGCCCAGCGCCGCGGGTCCGAGTCCTGTCAAAATGAGGGCCACCGAGGCCACCCCGAGGGTGACGAGCCGCGCCCCTTCGAGGGCCCCCGCCCACTTGGCCCGCTCGAAGACGCCCCCGACCCCGGCCAGCGCCACGGCGAGGAAGAAGGCGGCCGCCGCCGACTGCGCCCAGGGCAGGGTCGCGGCGGAGCGGAGGAGCAGGTAGGCCCCGACGAGGGTCACCACGAACTGGGTGAAGCCGTAGGCGGCGAGGGGGGCCGGCACCGGGGGGTCGAAGGGGACGAACGCCGCGGGATCGAAGGGCTTCGAGGCCACGATCGGCTCCCCGGTCTCGCTCAACTTGGTCGGCCGGCCGAAGATGATCCGCCGCCGCGCCCGCCACGAATCGGCGCGCCACGCCACCCGCGCGATCTCCACGAAGACATGCACATTCGCCCAGAGCGGGTTCCAGCTCTGCAACGGCGTCGTGATCCCATAGGTCGGTTCCTCCTCCTCTCGCTGGAAGGTCCCGAACCAGCGATCGAAGATGATGAAGACCCCACCGTAATTGGTGTCCTGATACTTGGGGTTCACCCCATGATGCACGCGATGATGACTCGGCGTGTTCAGCACATACTCGGCGATGGGGCCGAGGGTCGCGATGGCGCGCGTATGGATCCAGAACTGGTAGACGAGGTTGAGCGCCATCGAGGTGACGAACATCTGCCACGGCACCCCGATCAGGGCGAGGGGGACGTAGAAGACCCAGCTCATCAGCCCGTGCAGCGCGCTCTGCCGCAGGGCGACCGGGAGGTTGTACTCCTCGCTCGAGTGGTGCACCACATGCCCCGCCCAGAGGAGATGCACCTCATGCGAGAGACGGTGCGACCAGTAGTAGCAGAGATCGACCAAGACGAAGACCGCGCTCCAGCTCGCGAGCGCCGGGAGATCGACGGTGAAGCCCGGGAATCCCGTCGCCGACGCGAACGGCGCCCCGCTCGGCCACACGGGCAGCGCCGGAACGAAGCGCTGGAGCGCGAACCGCTCCCCGAACCAGATGAAGATGCCGACCGTGAAGACCTTGCTGAAGATCCCCGCCAGCTGGCTCAGGATCCCACAGCTCAGATCGGAGAGGGCGTCGTTGAGACGCACGACCCGCCGCCCGGTGCGCTGGCTCCAGAGGAGCTCGAGCGCGATCAGGAGGAAGAAGAGCGGAATGGAGGCGGTGACGATGCCCATACGCAGCGCAATGTAGATTCTCGCCATGACCACATCCACTTCGCCCCGCCCGATCGCCGTCGTCACCGGGGCCTCGGCCGGCCTCGGCAAAGAGTTCGCCGCCCAGCTTGCCGCCCGCGGCTTCGACCTCCTCCTCGTCGCACGCGACGGGGCCCGGCTCGCCGAGCTCGGCGCCGAGCTCTCCAGGCGCCATGGGATCGTCGCGGAGCCCTTCCCCTGCGACCTGATCAAGACGGATGAGGTGACGCGGCTCTGCGAGCGGCTCGCCTCGGATGCGCGCATCAGCGTGCTCGTGAACAACGCCGGCTTCGGGACCAAGGGGCGGCTCGCGACGCGCCCCGAGCGGGAGCAGGTCGGGATGCTCGACCTCCATGTGCAGGCCGCGATGCGCCTCACGCAGGCCGCGCTCCCCGGGATGATCCAGCGGAAGCAGGGGCGGATCATCGTCGTCGCCTCGGTGGCCTCGTTCACCGCGAGCCCGGGGAACGTGAACTACTGCGCGACCAAGGCGTACCAGCGCGTCTTCTGCGAGGGTCTCGCGATGGAACTGCAGGGGACCGGCGTCGCCGTGCAGGCGCTCTGCCCCGGCTTCACCCACACCGAGTTCCATGACCGCGCGGGGATCGACAAGTCGGTGGGGATCCCCGCCTTCATGTGGCTCGACGCCGACCGTGTGGTGCGCGAGTCGCTCGAGGCGATCTTCGGCGGCGGACCGGTGGTCGTCGTCCCCGGGAAGCGCTACCGGCTGATCGTGCTCGCCCTGCGCTACTTGCCGCAGGGGGTGCGGCGCTCGCTCCAGGGGCGCTACGGCAAAGCGCGGACCTGAACCTAGGTCCGCGCTCGCAGGTCCCGCTCACATCCGAGGCGTTTACCCCCCGAAGGCGTTCAACCCCGTCACGGCCTGACCGAGGATGAGGGAGTGGATGTCGTGCGTCCCCTCGTACGTATAGACGCTCTCGAGGTTCGCCATGTGCCGCATGCTCGCGTACTCGGCGACGATCCCGTTCCCACCGAGGAGCCGGCGCGCCTCGCGCGCGATGTCCGATGCGATGTTGACGTTGTTGCGCTTGGCGAAGGAGACCTGCTGCGGGGTGAAGGTCCCGATGTCCTTCATGCGGCCGAGGTGCAGGGAGACGAGCTGCCCCTTCACGATCTCGGTGAGCATGTCGGCGAGCCGCACCTGCTGGATCTGGAAGCCGCCGATCGGACGCCCGAACATCACGCGCTCCTTCGAGTACGAGAGCGCCTCCTCATAGCAGGCCATCGCGGCGCCGAGGGCGCCCCAGGAGATGCCGTATCGCGCCTGCGTGAGGCACATGAGGGGGCTCTTGAGGCCGCCGCTCTTGGGGAGGATCGCGTCAGCGGGGAGATGGACGTTGTCGAAGACGAGCTCGCTCGTGTCCGAGGCGCGGAGGGAGAGCTTCCCCTTCTGATCCTTCGCCTTGAAGCCCTTCGCGTTGGTGGGGACGAGGAAGCCGCGGATGCTTTTCCCGCTCTCGTCACCGTCTTCGGTCTTGGCCCAGACCACGGCCACCTGTGCGGTGGAGCCGTTGGTGATCCACATCTTCGCGCCGTTCAGGATCCAGGTCCCGTCGGCCTGCTGCCGCGCGCGAGTGATCATCCCCGCCGGATTGGAGCCGTAGTCGGGCTCGGTGAGGCCGAAGCACCCGATCACCTCCCCGGTCGCCATCTTCGGGAGGTAGTGACGCTTCTGCTCCTCGGAGCCGAAGGCGTAGATGGGATACATGACGAGGGCGCCCTGCACCGAGGCGAAGGAGCGGATCCCCGAGTCCCCGCGCTCGAGCTCCTGCATGATGAGCCCGTACATCACGTTGTTGAGGCCGGCGCAGCCGTACTCCTCCGGGAGGTTCGCCCCGAAGTAGCCATTGGCCCCCATCTCCGCGATCAGCTCCTTGGGGAAGCGCCCTTCCACATAGCACTGGCCGATGATCGGGAGGACTTTCTCGTCGACGAAGGCGCGCACCGAATCGCGGACCGCGCGCTCCTCTTCGGTGAGGGCGGCGTCGAGGTTGAAGAGGTCGCCCTCGCGCGGGGTGAGCTGCGGCGAGGGGAGATAGGTCGGGGTCGAGAGCTCGGTGGCCATGGCAGGTGGGGACGGAGAGCCTTAAAGCTACCTGAGAAGGCCCCTCTCAACCCAGTCCATACCGTGTCCGGCCCCCGTTACCGGGGGAACGGGCTCAGCAGACCGCGCGCTTCGCGCTCGGGATCGCCCCCACCTCGCGACACTTGCGACGGAACTCCGCCCCGTGGTCGATCGTGAGCCCCTGCTCGTGCTGCCACTGATGCACCATCTCGTGCAGCAGGGTCTCGAGCGCCGCCGCGAACCCATCGCGCGCGACATGCCGCGCGGAGATCGCGATCTCTGCCCCGCCCCCCTCCACGGCCGGCGCGTAATGCCCGAGGCGACGCACCATCCGTCGTGACACGCGGATCGGCACCAGGGCGAGCTGCGCGCCGAACCGCTCCCCATTGAGCCGCGTGTGCCACTCGGCCAACCGCTCGGCCAATGGCTCGTCCTCGGGGTGCGTGCGCTCTGGCGCGCGGCGCGGACGGCTGTTCCGCGCGAGGGGATAGCTGACGAGCGCCTCGCGCGCCGCCTGCCGTTCCCACGGCTTCTTCGCCATCACGAAGCGGACGATCTGCACATGCATCTCCGTCGGGGCATCGACATACCCCTCATGCACGCGGAGGTCGAACCCCTTCACGCTCACGAGGACGGAGCGGTTCCGCGTGAGCACCGCGCGGCGGACATGCTGGAGCCCGAGCGAGCGCAGTTTCTCGAAGAAGCGCTCGGCGATGCGCGCGGTCTCCTCCGCCTCCCACGGCTCTTCCTGCGATGCATCGGGCGCGGTCTCCTCAACGGCGGTCGGCGCCACGGGGGCGTCGAAGCCGAGGCCGAGCTGTAGGGTCTCAGTCGGCGGGGTCATCGCGCGAAGACCCGATCCTGCCGCGGGACGTAGTCCTGCGCGGCCGACTCCCACACACAGGCGCGCATGGTGACCGCGTCGGGCGCGACCTCGATCTCCTGCACCGCCGAAGGG
Organism: Gemmatimonadaceae bacterium; assembly: GCA_964228675.1. Taxonomy (GTDB): domain Bacteria; phylum Gemmatimonadota; class Gemmatimonadetes; order Gemmatimonadales; family Gemmatimonadaceae; genus Pseudogemmatithrix. The sequence goes on along the minus strand of CAXRBM010000058.1, from coordinate 5,579 downwards.
AGTCCCCCGCGCGTGCGCCCACAGAGCGTGGTGGCATGCGAGACGATCATCGTGCGGCCATCGACCTGCATCGCCTCGATACGGGTCTGGTGGTCGTGACCATTGAGGACGAGGTCAGCACCGGTCGCGACGGCGCGCGTGATCCCGTCGGCGCGATCGACGAGCCCCCAGCGCCGCGAGAGATCGCCGCGCAGGAGGTTGTGATGGAAGACCAACACGCGGAGATCACCGGCCGGTGCGGCGGCGAACCGCTCGCGCGCGTAGGCCCACTGCGCCGGCCGGATCGCCCCGACCACGCTGAGGTCGCGCGCCCGTGTCGTGAGCGTGTAGGGACGTACGCCGTGGCAAGAGTTGAGCCCGACGAGAGTCACGCCAGGGAGCTGCAGTGTGGGCTCAAGCTCCGCGCTGATCCATTTGCGATAGCCGCGCAGCAGGGGCCACTCGACTCCGAGCCCGGCCGGCTTCCACCACCACGCCACATCATGATTGCCCGGGACGACGAGAACCGCCGCATGGGCGCGCAGCTGATCGAGCCAGGCCGCCGCCGCTCGGAACTGCCACTGGAAGTTGCGCTGCGTGAGATCCCCACAGATCACGACCACCTGGTAGCGCCCCGCGGCGACCCGACGCGTGACCGCATCGAGATGCGCGGAGATCGCATGCCGTCCGAAGTGGACGTCGGAGAGCTGGAGGAGACGCAAACTAGGTATCAGGGGTCAGGGGTCAGAGCTTCGTGATGACCGCATCGGTGTACTGTGCGGTGGTCGCGGTGCCCCCGACGTCGCGCGTGACCGTGCGCCCCTCGCGCAGCGTCGCCTCGATCGCGGTGCGAATGCGCGTGGCGCGCGCTTCCTCGCCGATATGATCGAGGAGCTGACACCCGGCGAGCATCACCGCCGTGGGGTTCGCGACCCCCTGCCCCGCGATGTCGGGCGCGGTGCCATGCACCGCCTCGAATATCGCCGCCGTCTCGCCGATGTTCGCGCCTGGCGTGAGTCCCAGCCCGCCGACCAACCCCGAGGTGAGGTCGGAGAGGATGTCGCCGAAGAGATTCGTCGTGACGATCACGTCGAACCGCTCGGGGCGCATCACGAGCTCCATCGCACAGGCATCGACGATCTTGTCGTCGAAGGCGACGCGCCCAGCGTATTCCGCCGCGACCTTGCGCCCCGTCTCGAGGAAGAGCCCCTGCGAGTACTTGAGGATGTTCGCCTTGTGCACGAGGGTGACACGCTTGCGTCCATGACGCACCGCATGCTCGAAGGCATAGCGCACGATCCGCTCCGCCCCGGCCCGCGTGACGACCGCGACCGACTGCGCGATCGCATGCGGATCGTCCCCGACCTTCACATAGTTCTCGATTCCCACATAGAGCCCTTCGGTGTTTTCGCGGACGAGGATCACATCCACATCCTGGAACCGGTTCCCCGGCAATACCGACTTGGCGGGGCGCAGGTTGGCATAGAGGTCGAACTCCTTGCGCAGCGCGACATTGATCGATCGGAACCCCTTCCCCACTGGGGTCTCGAGCGGCCCCTTGAGGGCGAGCGTGGTCCGACGGATGGACTCGAGCGTCGCCTCTGGGAGCGGATCCCCGTGCGCCTTCACGGCGGCCATCCCAGCGAGTTGTCGATCCCAGACGAGCGGAGCGCCCGCCGCCTCGAGCAGGCGCACGGTGGCCTCGGTGATGTCAGGGCCGATCCCATCACCGGGGATCAGGGTCACTTCACGGGGGGAGGGGGTCACGTCAGCCGAGGGAACGAGAGATAAGGAGGAGCCCGTCAGGGCTCGAGAAAGAGATCGGCAAGGCGGGTGGCCAGGCCGGGGGCGACGCTCGCACCCCCTGGCACAATCAGATCGCCGGCAAAGAGGACCGTGCGGGCTCGCGTATCCACGAGAACCAGTCGCACCGAGGTCACCTCGCCGTCCACGCGCAACTCCACCGGCACGAGCACCTGCCGCATGTCGCCGAGGGCGGTGAGGAAACGGAGGTTGTCGGCGAGGGGCGAGGGGATCGGTGACCCAATCTCCGGGAGCATCGCCCGCCACCGCCCGACACCGAGGGCATACGCATCGCCCTGGAAGGTCGGATTGCGCCGTGCGATTCGGACGACATCCGCCGGATACGACCAGCGCCGCCCCATCCCACGGTCCTGCAGCTCGGTCGTCACCGCCGAATCGATCGCGAGCCGAAGCTGCGCCCAGGCGATCGACCTACTCCATCCGGTGGTGTCGGGGCGCCAGTTCTGGATCGGCACCACGGCCACCCGCTCCTCGGCGAAGGCGCCGAGCGGTGGGCCGACCACGACCGGAGTGGCCTTCGCCGAGGCGCCCTTGCCAGCCGGCGGCGCGCCGGACGGCGACTGCGCCTCGAGCGCCCCCGCGTGCACGGTGAGCGAGAGGGCCACGAGGAGGGCGCGAGCGGTCTGAAGCACGGGGGAAAGCTAATCGTCCGCCCCGGCCCTCTCCATGAATCGGACCCTCCCGATGGCGGGGCGCGTGGGCTACGATAGGGGGTCGTTCCCCCTCTCCCCATCCGACCTATGCCTCGTTGGGTCTCGGCCCTGATCTGGGCCGTCGTCTCCCTCGTCGGCGCGGGGGCCTTCGCGGTCCTCGCCCTCTCGCGTGGCGAGACGATCAACGCCGCCTGGCTCCTCACCGCCGCGGTCTGCACCTACGCCATCGGCTACCGCTTCTATTCGAAGATTCTCGCCGCGAAGGTCTTCGCGCTCGACTCGCAGCGGATGACGACGGCGGAGCTCCGCGCCGACGGGCGCGACTTCGTCCCGACTAACCGGTGGATCGTCTTCGGTCACCACTTCGCGGCGATCGCGGGGCCGGGGCCGCTGGTGGGGCCAACCCTCGCCGCACAGTTCGGCTTCCTCCCCGGCGCGCTCTGGATCATCGTCGGCGTGGTGATCGGCGGCGCGGTGCAGGACATGGTGATCCTCTGCGCCTCGGTGCGCCGCAATGGCAAATCGCTCGGGCAGATGGCGAAGGACGAGATCGGTCCCGTCGCGGGATTCACCGCGTTGGTGGCGGTGCTCGGGATCATGATCATCCTCATCTCGGTGCTCGCGCTGATCGTGGTGAAGGCGCTGGCGGAGAGCCCGTGGGGGGTGGTGACGGTCGGGCTCACGATCCCGATCGCGATGCTGATGGGGATCTATCTCAAGTACTGGCGCCCGGGGCGTGTGCTCGAGGTGAGCGCGCTCGGGATCCTCTTGTTGATCGTCGCCCTGTACGCGGGGCGCTTCGCGGCGGAGCACCCGACCCTTGGGCCGCTCTTCACCTTGGCGCCGGTCCCACTCGCCTTCGCGGTGATGGTCTACGGATTCGCCGCGGCGGTGATGCCGGTCTGGCTCCTCTTGGCGCCGCGTGACTACCTCTCGGCCTTCGTGAAGATCGGCGTCGTCGTCGCGCTCGCCGCAGGGATCCTGATCGTCCTCCCGCCGCTGCAGATGCCGGCGGTGACCCCATTCATCGATGGCACCGGCCCGGTCTTCGCGGGGAAGGTCTTCCCCTTCGTCTTCATCACGATCGCCTGCGGGGCGATCAGCGGCTTTCACGCGCTCATCGCCTCTGGCACCACGCCGAAGCTCCTCGAGAATGAGGCCGATGCACGGATGATCGGCTACGGCGCGATGCTCACCGAATCGCTCGTCGCGACGATGGCGCTGATCGCGGCCTGCGTGCTGACGCCGGGGATTTACTTCGCGATCAACGCCACCGCGGGGCTCATCGGCACGACCGCGGAGAGCGCGGCGCAAGTGATCGCCACCTGGGGGTTCACGCTCAGGCCCGAGGAGCTCACCGCCCTCGCCGCACAGGTGGAGGAGAGCTCCCTCCTCTCGCGCACCGGCGGGGCCCCCTCGCTCGCGGTCGGGATGGCGAAGATCTTCTCCGACGCGATCGGCGGGAGCGCGATGGGGCTCTGGTATCACTTCGCCCTGATGTTCGAGGCACTCTTCATCCTCACGACGCTCGACGCTGGGACGCGGGTGGGGCGCTTCATGCTCCAGGACCTCGGCAAGCATCTCTGGGCCCCGTTCGGTCGCGTCTCGTGGTATCCCGCGGTGCTCCTCTCGAGCGGACTCTTCGTCGGCTGCTGGGGGTACTTCCTCTACCAGGGGGTGACCGATCCCTTGGGCGGAATCAACTCCCTCTGGCCCCTCTTCGGGATCGCCAATCAGCTGCTCGCCACCGTCGCGCTCTGCGTGGGGACGACGATCATCATCAAGATGGGGAAGGCGCGCTACGTCTGGATCACCGTGGTCCCGATGGCTTGGCTCGTGATCGTGACGATGACGGCGGGGTGGATGAAGCTGCACGATCCGAACCCCAAGATCGGATTCATCGCGCACGCCTATTGGGTGCAGGGTTTCCTCGATGCAGGCACACTCCCGCCGGGGGTCGCGAATGCCGCGGCGGCCGCGCGCCTCATCTTCAACGACCGCCTCGATGCCGGCGTCGCCGCCTTCTTCATGGTCGCCGTCCTCGTGATCCTCGCCGCCTCCGCGCGTGAGTGGTGGTCGGTACTCTCCGGGCGCACCCCACTACGTTCGACCGAGACGCCACATATCATCCGGGGGACGACGCTCCCCGAGCCCTCTGCCTCTTACATCGACTGACCGATGCGCTTTCGTCCTTCGCTCCGCCTCGCCTGTGCCCTCGTCGCCACGATCACCGTCGGCCGCGTGGAGGCGCAGCAGCCCTTCGACCTCTCGGTGAAGAACATCATGCGCGGCCCCGAGCTCTATGGCCGCGAGCCGCAGAACGTCCGCTTCACCGCCGACGGCCAGTGGATCTACTTCCAGTGGCTCGCGCCTGGCGCGAAGTGGAACGCGGAGCTCGAGCCGTACCGCGTGGCCGCGCGCGCCGAGGCCACGCCGGAACGCGTGAGCGCGGCGCACATGGATTCGGTCGCTCCGCTCCTCGCCAGCGGCCGCCGACTCCCGGGGAGCCGCGGGAGCGCGGTGCGTGAGATCGTGACCGCGAACGGGGATCTCTGGCTCCGAAGCCGCACCGGCACCAACGTGACCCTCCGCCGCCTGACGCAGACCGCGGCGAACGAGAGTGAGGCGCGCCCCTCGCTCGACGGGCGCGAGGTCTTCTATGTGCGCGACCAGAACCTCTTCGCCGTCGACCTGATCACCGGCCTCACCCGTCAGCTCACCGATATCCGCTCAGGCGCCGCCCCCACGGAGCCCAAGCCGCCGACTGGGCAGCGTGGCGCCCTCGCCGCGCAGCAGCGCTTCCTCCTCGAGACGATCCGCGATGATCTCGCCGCCGACTCGCTCGAGGCCGCGCGTCGGCGCGAGGCGGAGTCGCGTCGACTCCCGATCGTCTGGATCCCCGCCGCGGAGCGGATCACGGGGATCTCCATCTCTCCCGACGGGAAGAGCGCGCTGATCAACACCGTCCTCCCCGCCACCGGGGCGCGCGGTTCCGATGTCCCCGACTACATCAACCCCGACGGCTACCCGCGGATGATCTCGGGGCGCTCGAAGGTCGGCGATGTGCAGGGGACGCCGAAGGTCGGGCACCTCATCCTCGCGACCGGGAAGATCACCTGGCTC
>CAXRBM010000057.1:0-6846 GCA_964228675.1 Gemmatimonadaceae bacterium | reverse complement strand
CCGGGGATGGGACCGCGGATGATCCGCGAGTTCCTCGAGTATCGCCCCTACAAGGATCTCGCCGTCTTCCGTCGCGAGATGGGGAAGTACGTGAAGCCGGAGGAGGTCGCGCGGCTCGAGCAGTATGTGTTCGTGCCGATGGACCCGACGACGGCGAGCGATGCCGACCTGAATACGATCCCGGGGTTCGGCCCGCGGATGCTTCGCGAGTTCAAGGAGTATCGCCCATGGGCCTCGCGCGCGCAGTTCGACAAGGAGATCGGGAAGTACGTGAACACCAAGGAGGTCGCGCGCCTCGCGGGGTTCCTCACCTTCCCGAAATGAGTCACACCTGAGCCGCGCCCCTCAGGTGGGGCGCGGCTGACAGAGATGCGCGAGCGCGACGCCGGAGAAGTTGCTGGTGAAGGCGGGCCCGAACCCAGGCTGGGTTGGGGCCCGCTTCTCGTAGATGGTCCCCTTCCGCTCGTCGTGCCAGATGATGCTCTCCTTCACCGCGACCTGTTTCTTGGCGCAGTCGAACATCGCGATCGCTCGGCTCGCGGTGATCGGGCCCTTGGGGGTCGCGACCGGCTTGGCATAGGTCGTGCGAATCGTCGCGGTGATGATCCCGTTCGCCGTCTTCACGCTCTTGGGATCGAGATAGACGGGGTTCCCCGTCGCGGTGGTCCCGATCTGCTGCCAGCGGCCAGACGTGGATTGCGCGCCGAGCGACGATAAGGCCAGCATCACCAACATCACTCCACGCATCGCCACCTCCCGCTACGGACGTGAAGCGCCACGCGTCGCGCGCAGCGCGGTGACCCCGGCGAGCGCGAAGAGCGCCGCCGCGAGGAAGAAGGGGACGCCGGGGATGTGCCACTGGAGTCCCGCGCCGATCGCCCAGGAGAAGGCGCCGGTGAAGAGCGCGGGTCCGATCATCCCGGCGATCGCCATCAGACTGCTGTTCGCCCCCTGCACCTGCCCCTGCTCTGACGGACCGACCTGCTTGGAGATGAGTCCGAGCAACGAGGGATTGAAGAGCCCGGCCGGCGCGTAGAGCACGGCGCCGAGCCAGAAGAGGGGGACGGAATTCGCGAGCCCATAGACGGTGAAGCCGACCGCTCCCGCGATCGCCCCGAGCCGCAGCGCGGTGCGCTCGCCCAGCTTCTTCACCAGCGGACGGACGAGCCCCCCCTGCACGATCACATTGAGCACGCCGACGATCGCGAGTGAATAGCCGATCGCCTTCGCCTCCCACCCAAGCACATAGCCCGCCCACAACACGAAGACACTCGGGAAGACGGTGTGGCCGATGGCATAGAGCAGACTCGCCGCGGCGAGGCCGAGGAGTTCGTGATGGCGTCGCAGGAGCTGCAGGGAGCCGATGGGATTCGCGCGCGCGAAGGAGAAGGAGGCTCGGCGCTCCGGGGGAAGCGACTCCGGGAGGACGAAGATCCCATACAGGGCATTCGCCAACGCCAGCCCGCCCGCGACCATGAAGGGGAGACGCGGATCGTTCGCGCCGAGGAGTCCGCCGAGCGCTGGGCCGATGATGAAGCCGAAGCCCCAGGCGGCGCCGACCAACCCGAAGGCCCCGGCGCGCTTCTCCGGTGGGGTGACGTCGGCGATGTACGCCGTCGCGGTGGTGAAGCCGGCAGCGGTCATCCCGGAGAGCACGCGCCCGACGAAGAGCCAGGTGAGTGAGGGGGCGAAGGCCATCAACAGGTAGTCGAGCCCGAGCCCGAAGATCGAGACCAAGAGCACCGGGCGCCGACCGAAGCGATCGGAGAGGGCGCCGAGGAGTGGCGAGCAGATGAACTGCATCGCGGCCCAGGTGGTCCCGAAGATCCCGTACCAGGCCGCGGCGCGGGCGGTATCGCCGCCCAAGAACCCTTTGATCAGCTGCGGGAGGACGGGGATGACGATCCCGAACGCCACGATGTCGAGGATCATCGAGGCGAAGATGAAGGCGAGGGCAGCCTGTCGGCGTGCGGCCATAGGGCGAAGAGTAACGTCAGCGGGACCCGCGCGCCCTGCGAAGGGTATCTTGTGATATCCTCTTTCTCGAGCGTGCCCCATGGCCGATTCCCGTCATCACACCGACCCCACCTCCTCCACCGGATGCGACGGCGGGTGCGAGCTCGAGCCGTCAGGGGGTTCCGATCGCCGGACCTTCCTCAAGGAAGGATTGATGGCGGTCGCGGCGCTGACCGCGGTGGCCGGCGCGAGTGTCCCGCTCGAGGCGATGACGCGCACCTATGCGATCGGTGCGGCAGGTGCAGGCCTCGCAACCCTCTCGTACCCGATTCCGACCGCCGACGGCGCGACGATCGACCGCGCCAACAAGGTGATCCTCGTCCGCTATCAGGGGATGGTGCACGCCCTCGCGCGCGAGTGTCCGCATAAGGGGACGATGGTCGATTGGCAGCCCGAGCAGAACCGACTCTACTGCCCCAAGCACAAGAGCACCTTCACCGCGAATGGGACGAAGATCCAGGGGAAGTCGCCCCGGAGCATGGACCGCTACGCGATCCGGCTCGAGGGAGGGAAGCTCGTCGTCGATACCTCGAAGGTGCTCGAAGGTGATGGGGCCAACTGGGCGACGACCGGGGTGAAGGTCGGGTAATCTCGGACGAGAGGGCGTCCTGCGGGATGCCCCTACCCTGCGACCTCGCGCTCGACGGCGGCGCGCAGGATGCTCATGAAGTCCTGTGCGTTCGTCACGACCCCTACCGCCTGGTGGGTCCCGCGGTCCTTGAGCTTGCTCACCAAGAACTCGCTCGCATCCACACAGATGGTCGGGAGCTCGCAGAGCCCTCGCTGCGGATCGTCGTAATACGCGGGAAGCATGTTCCCCACCGCGATCGAGTGGAGCGCGGTGGCGATCATCACCGCCATCGTCGCCTTGATCGTGTGCGCGCGCGTCGCCTCCTGTGCCGCCACCATATCGGTGAGCACATCGGGCAACGGCCCATCATCACGGAGCGAGCCCGCGAGCACAAAGGGGATCTCCTCCACAACGCAGGCGTGCATGATCCCCTCGGTGATGATCCCCTCCGCCACGGCGGCCCGGATCGACCCCGCACGTCGCACCGCATTGATGGCGCGCATATGCGCCGCATGCCCGCCCGGCGTCGGCTCCCCCTGACTCGTCATGCCAAGCGTCGTCCCGACGATCGCCGCCTCGATGTCGTGCACCGCCACCGCATTCCCCGCGAGCAGGGCCTGCACATACCCGTTTCGGATGAACCAGACGAGGTTGTCGCGCGCACGCGAGTGCACGAGCGCGGGCCCCGTCACCCAGAGCACATACCCGCCACGCCGCTTCTCTTGGACGAGCATCCGCGCGATCGCCGCGTAGTCGATCGGCTTCTCGCGTGAGACCTGGCTCGACATGAAGTGGAACTCCCCATGCGCCTCGGCCTCGGCGACGAACCCGCGCGCATGGACCAACACCCCCTCACGTCCATCCTCCGCCGCCCCCACGACCACCTCATCCCCCGCGCGGACGCGCCGCCCCTCGCGCACCCACCAGTCGCCCACGCCATCGCGCACGAGCACCCCATCCATGCGTGGCTCCTTCGGCATCACCCACCGGCCATCCCGCTCTTTGATATAGGTCGGGAGGTTCGTGGTGGCGAAGAAGCCATCAGGTAAGACACCATCGCGCTCGACCCGCACCGTGCGCGCCGGTGGCCCCTGCACGAGATGCGCGACGGAGAAATCGGGAGCGACGTATCGCAGCGTGGGGTGCATGATGCGTCCGCTCGCGTCTAGAGGATGCGCTTCCCGCAAGCGCTCAGGATGAGCTCGCAGGCGATCTCCGCCGTGCGGTTCCGTTCGTCGAGCACCGGATTCACCTCGACCACATCGAGCCCGATCACCTTCCCGGTGTCGGCGAGCATCTCCATCGCGAGATGCGCTTCTCGATAGGTCATCCCGCCGGGGACCGCCGTGCCGACCCCGGGCGCCTCGTCAGGATCGATCACGTCCATGTCGAGCGAGACCCAGATCCCCGCGGTCTCGCGCGTGACGCGCGCGATCGCCTCCTCCATCACGGTGCGTACGCCACGCTCGTCGAGGTGGCGCATGGTGAACGCCGAGAGCCCCCACGCGGTGATGTGGTGCTGCTCCGGCGCGTCGAGGTCACGCAGCCCGACGAGCGCGACATCCTGCGCGCGGAGCGCAGGCTTGGCTCCGGCGATGCTACGCATCGCCTTGTCCCCATGCCCCAGCAGCGCGGCGAGCGGCATCCCATGCACATTCCCCGAGCGCGACGTGGCCGGCGTGTTGATGTCGCCATGCGCATCGACCCAGAGCGCACCGAGCCGACCTTCGCGTGCGCTAAGGAACGTCGACGCTCCAGCGATCGATCCCGCCGCAAGCGCATGGTCCCCGCCGAGGAGCACCGGGAAGGCGCCCGCCTCGAGCGTAGCTCGCGTCGCATCGGCGACCGCCGTGCAGACCTCAGTGATCGCCCCGAGATAGCGCGCGCCACGTTGCGCCCCCTTCGCCGCATCCTCGCGGAAGGGCACGGCGACATTCCCCATGTCCTCGACCACATGACCCAAGGTCATGAGACGATCACGGAGATCGGTATAGCGAACGGCGGAGGGGCCCATATCGACCCCGCGGCGCGACGCGCCGAGGTCCATGGGCACACCGATGATGCGGATGGCAGACATGCCGCGGAGACTATCGCGCGTCCTCGATCGCGGAACCCCTCGGCATACCCATGCAGGAGATGCACAGGCTATGCGCGAGGGGCGGCATAATCATCCCTCGCGCGGACTCAACGCCAACCCCGCGGCGACCACGACCAGGGCCCCGATCACATTGTGCCAGAGGAAGGCGACTTGTGGGGCGAAGAGGCTCACCGCACCGACCGTCGCCATCCCGGCGATCAATCCATAGAAGGCGCCGCGCCCACGGGCACGTGGGATCATCGCCAGCAGGAAGACCCCGAGGATCGAGCCGTAGAAGAATGAGCCGAAGCGATTCACGACATCGAGGAACGAGCCCAGCGTGGCCGCAAAGGTCGCGACGACGCAGGCGAAGGCGCCCCAGACGACGGTCGACCACTTGGAGGCGGTGAGATAGTGCGCCTCGCTCGCATCGGTTCGCACCCGCCGCCGATAGAAGTCGACGATCGTCGCGGTGCTGAGGGAGTTGAGCTCCGCAGCGATGCTCGACATCGCGGCAGCAAGCACCGCCGCGAGGAAGAGCCCGACGAGACCGACCGGCAGATGGTCGAGGACGAAACGCGGGATCACATAGTTCACATCGCGGGTCGGGCCACTCACCACCTTTCCCGCCTCGGCGAGGGCCGAGGCGCGCGTGACGGCCGCCTCCCGCTCGCTCGCTTGGAAGGCCTCGATCGCACGCGACTCGGCTTGCGTATCCTCTGCCGCACGGGCGGTGGCGATCTCGGTGGCGGCCTCACGCCGCACGGCGGTCTGAGCGGTGTAGGCGGTGAGGAGCGAATCGTACGTCGCAGGCGCCGCCGCCCGCATCGCCCGCTCGTGTGCCGGGTTGTGATAGAGCGGTGCGGGTTGGAAGACATAGAACAGGAAGACCAACACGCCGAGCAGCAGGATCAGCGCCTGCAGCGGGATCTTCCAATACGCACTCATCAACAGCGAACTCCGCGCCTCGTCGACCGAGCGCGCGGTGAGATAGCGCTGCACCTGGCTCTGATCGGTCCCGAAGTAAGAGAGCATCAGGAAGGTGCCACCGATGATCCCCGACCAGACGGTGTACGGGTTGCTGAGCGAGAAGGAGAGGTCGAAGGTCTGGAGGCGCCCGGCAGCGCCGGCCACCGCGAGGGCATCGTCGAGCGGCACCGGGAGCCGCATGATCAGCACCACCGCCATCGCGATGACCGCCGCGACGATCACGACCATCTGCTTCACGTCGGCCCAGGTCACCGCCTGGACCCCACCTACCACGGTATAGAGCACCGTGGGGACGCCGATCAGCGCGACGCTCATCGTGAGGGGGACACCGAGGACGGCGGAGAGGACCACGGCGGGGGCGGAGATGATCGCCCCGCACGACATCCCGCGCGAGAGGAGGAAGAGGAAGCTCGTGAGAGTCCGGGTGCGCGCGTCGAAGCGGCGCTCGAGATACTCGTAGGCGGTGTAGACCTTCGCGCGATGGAGGAAGGGGACGAGCGTCACCCCGAGGATCACCATCGCGAGCGGGAGCCCGAAGTAGAACTGGACGAACCTGAGCCCATCGGTGGCACCCTGCCCCGTGGTCCCGATCAGTGTGATCGCGGAGAGCTGTGTGGCCATCACGGAGAGCCCGACCGCCCACCAGGGGAGGCTGCGGTTCGCCATGAAGTATCCCTCGATGTCGACGGTGCCCCGCGCGCGGCGCAGGCCATCCCACACGATGTAGCCGAGGTAGGCGAAGACGATCGCCCAGTCGAGTCCGCGCATCAGCGGCTCACCGCGGGTAGCGCTGCTGGAGGAACCAGAGCACGAGGAGGGCGATGACCTGCATCATCATCACCCGCAGGATGGTCTCCCGGACGCGCTGCGACATGCGGAACTATAGGTAGGGCGAGAAGAGTCGCGCGATGCCGTCGCGGATCTTCGTCGGGAGGGGACGCCCATCGAGCTCGGCCAGCGAGACCTCGCGACTCTCGGCGATCCGCGCCTCGGCGTGATCGTCGAGCGCGCTGGCACAGCTGGCGCAGTAGAGCTCCACGTCGAGCTCGAAGTTGAGACGGAGGCTGCGCGGGTCCCAGTTGGTGGAGCCGAAGAGGGCCCAGTGCCGATCGACCACCATCAGCTTGCTGTGATCGAAGGGCTTCGGCGAGAGGAAGACGCGACACCCCGGTCGCAGCACCTGCCAGAGCTG
>CAXRBM010000056.1:0-4902 GCA_964228675.1 Gemmatimonadaceae bacterium | reverse complement strand
CACCATCCTGCCCCGCGATCGTCGGCCAGGGTGGGGGCGGCCCGATCAGATCCCCACGTCCCGACTCGATCTCCCCCTGCACATACCACCCACCGAGCCAGGGCGCCTTCATGCGCTCACGCGTGTCGATCCGGAGCCGGAGCGTCGTGAGGTCCACGACCCCCGTGTGCAGGAACGGGTTCGGCCGCCACGGCTCGCGCGCGCGATTGAGCGTGATCGGGTCACGCGCCTCGACGCGGCCCCACCGCTCGCTCCCCACGAGCAGGTCGAGCGAGACCTCTTCGCCGATCCGTCCCCCGATCGACCCCGCCATCCCGTGGCGCCCGTAGTAGTCGCGCAGATCCCGGTGCGCCACGAAGGTCCCGAGCCCATTCTCCTGATCGCTCACCTGCCACGCCTCCACCGGCGCGATCACATCGAAGGCGCGGAGGCCGAGGGTGAGCCCCGCCTCGCGGCCGAGCCGGACCGCGAGCATCGCATCATGCCCGAGCGTCCCGCGATCCCACGCCACCGGCCCCGCGGTTCGCACCACGCCGAAGGCGTCGAGGTCGACGCGCCCCCAGCTCGTCGTGCGTCGCAGGCGCGGCCCCACCGCGATCGAGAGCCCCTCCACACGGTTATAGCTCCCCGCCGAGAAGTGGACGAGATCGGTGTACGAGGTTGCCGAGTGCGAGAGCCGCTCGCTCCGCTCCCGCATCCGCTTGGGGCCCCAATCGCTCCAGCGCCCCTCATCGGGGACGAGTCGGCCATCCTCGATCTCATAGCGCACCACCTCCGACTGCGCGCGGATCTCCCCGCCCACCGCTGCGCCCTCGGCGCGCGTCAGCGTCCCGCCGAGGATCAGGAGGTCCCCGCGGATCACCGCCGTGGGGGCGAGCTGCACATCCGCGTTGAGAGCGACGAGGGTGCCGGTGATCTCGCCGGCGATCTCCACCGGGCCGATCAACACCGCCACATCGCCGCTCACGCGCGCGCCCGACTCGATTCGGTACGCCCCCGTCGCGCGCGTGGTCGAGCTGGCGTTGTAGAGGTTGACCGCGGTCCAGAGCGTGGTGGCCGGTCGGTCCTGCGCCGCGAGGGGCGCCACAGCGAGGAGAAGGGAGAGAAGCAAACGACCCACGTGCATTACGGCTCCGCGATGCCCAGCCGCTTCATACGGCGGTAGAGGTTCGGACGATCGGTCTGCAATCGGCGCGCCGCCTCCGCTACCACCCCATTGGCGGCAGAGAGGGCCCGTACGATCAGTACCCGCTCATACGCGTCGAGTGCCTCGGTGAGTTTCACATCGAGCCCCTCGCGGTCGGGGAGCTCCGGCGGGAGCACCAACCCCTCCCCCCGCGTCGCCCCAGCAGTGACCGGGAGCACCCCGCGCACCTCGGCCCCCCCCACCGGCTGCCCCGCGTGGAGGATGCTGAGCCGCTCGATGATGTTCGCGAGCTCGCGCACATTGCCCGGCCATCCATGGCGTGCGAGCGCGGCGATCCCATCGGCCTGCCACTGCGGCGCCGGTTGCCCCGAGCGCCGCCGGAGCTGCGTCGCGAAGTGCGCCGCGAGGGCGGGGATGTCCCCCGGATGCTCACGCAGCGGCGGTACATGGATCGGGATGACATTCAGCCGGAAGTAGAGATCCTCGCGGAACCGTCCCTCGCGCACCTCCCTGACGAGGTCGCGATTGGTCGCCGCGATCACCCGCACATCCACGCGGATCGTCCGCCCCCCGCCCACGCGCTCGATCTCCCGCGCCTCGATCGCACGCAGGAGCTTGGCCTGCGCCTCGAGCGCGAGTTCACCGACCTCATCGAGCAGCAACGTTCCCGTGTGCGCGAGCTCGAACCGGCCGATCCGGCGCTCCGTCGCGCCAGTGAACGCCCCACGCTCATGACCGAACATCTCGCTCTCGACGAGATCGCGCGGGATCGCCGCGCAGTTCACCCGCACGAACGGCTTGTCGCGTCGCGAGCTCTGGGCATGGATCGCCGCTGCGACGAGCTCCTTCCCTGTGCCCGATTCCCCGGTGATCAGTACCCGCGCATCGGTCGGCGCCACTCGCGCGATCTGTTCGCGGACGCGCTGCATCGCCGAGCTCTCGCCGACGAGATCACCCCCCAGCCCCGCTTCCAAGCGCAGCGCCGACCGCTCGCGACGCGCCTGGCGCAGTTCGAGGGCGTTCGTGAGCGCGAGGAGGAGCCCCTCGGGGCTGAGCGGCTTCTCGAGGAAGTTCACCGCGCCGAGCTTCGCCGCGTGCACCGCATCGGTGAGCCCAGCACGCCCCGACATCATGATCACCGGGAGATCGGGAAAGTGCGAGCGCAACCGTTCCAGGAGCTCGAGCCCATCGGTCGCGCCGGGCATCATGAGGTCGAGGAGCGCGAGGTCGGGCTCCACTTCGAGCGCGAGCTTCAGCCCGCTCGCCACATCCTTCGCCTCATGCACCTCGTACGACTCCGCATCGAGGAGCGCCCCCACCATCCGGCGGAGGTTCGGCTCGTCATCGACGATCAGGATCGACGGCATCGTTTAACTCGCTCGCGGGGCAGGGGACTCGATCGCAGGGGCAGCGCTCGGGAACCAGAGCCGGATCTCGGTACCAGTACCCAGCACACTGCTCGCCTCCACCCGTCCCCCGTGCGCGAGCATCGTCTGTTTCACGATCGCCAAGCCCAATCCGGTGCCCCCGGTCTTGGCCGTCACATAGGGCTCGAAGATCCTCGGCAACGCCTCCGGGCTCACCCCGCACCCGGTGTCGCGCACCGCGAGGAGTGGCATCCCATCCGCGAGCGCCGCGCGCACCGTGATCCGCCGTTCCCCCGCCCCCTCACGCGCCCGCACCGCATCGATCGCATTGAGCAGCAGGTTGGTGAGCGCTCGGTGCAGCGCATCGTGCCGCCCATGCACCACGAGCTCCGCATCGGTCTCGAGCTCGAGCGTGATCTCACTCGGGACCGTCATCGGCGCCGTCGTCCGCACCAAGGCCGCGAGATCCACCGGGGCGATCGGCCCCTCGGGGAGCCGCCCAAACTGCGCGAAGTGCTTCGCCATCGCATCGAGTCGCGCCGACTCCACATCGAGCACCTCGAGCGCGTCGCGCTCCTTCGCCGTCAGCGTCGTCGACTGTCGGAGACCCGCGATCGCGAAGCGGATGGGCGTCAGCGGGTTCTTGATCTCGTGCGCCACCTGCCGCGCCGACTCGCGGAACGCCGCGAGGCGCTCCGCCTCGATCGCCGCCTGGCGCCCCGCCTCGATCTCCTGTGCCATCCGCCGCATCTCGTCGCGCAGCACCCCGAACTCCGGCGCCCCGCGTCCCTCCACTTCTCCCGGCGCGGGTAGCGGCTCCCCCTGCGCGATCCGCGTCGTCCAGCGCACCAACTCATCCACCGGGCGCGAGAGCTGCCGACTCAGATGCCCCGCGATCCGCGACGCGATCCCCGTCAGCACCAGCAGGAGCACGAGCCCGACGATCACCACCGCCTGTACCGAGCGTTGCGCGAGGAACCCCACGCGCCGCGCTTGCACGCGTGACTCCGCGAGTAACCCTTCATGCGCCGCGAGCGCCGAATCGGCCGCCGCCGACCCCGGTTGCGTGCGGGCCAGGGTGATCGCCGAATCCCCGTTCGCCACCACCTGCTCCCACGCCCCCACCCCCCCCACCAGCGGGAGCAAGCGCGCCGCCATCCCGCTCCACGCCGCGGTCAGCACGATCGACGGCACCAGCGCCAACAGCGCCAGGAGGACGAAGAGTCGGGTCCGGAAGCGGGGGAGTCTCACCCCTCCAAGTCTACGGAAGTCGCTCTCCCACTGCCATTTGCGCCCCCTCGCAGGTTATCTTTCCAGACGCAGGACGCGCGGTGGGTCTAGGCCAGCGGCGTCTTCCGGTACCCACGGGTCCGGACGAGTCGCTGACGAGATCACGGTGTCGCCCTGCGAGAGCCCCCACGCGTGCAGCGCCCAGATGGGTGCGGCGTGGGGTGCGATTTCATCGGCGCACCGCGCCAGGAACAGCATGTCACCACGTTCGTCCCATCCGTCGGCGCGCGCCGTGCGCGCGGCGGTCGCCCCGATCCACCGGGGCCCCCAGGCCGAGACCGCGGGTCACCCCCACGCCCCCAACGCCGCCCTCCTCATCGACTTCGATAACGTCACGATGGGGATCCGCTCCGATCTGCAGACGGAGCTCCGCAACCTCCTCAGCAGCGCCATCATCTCCGGCAAGGTCGCCGTCCAGCGCGCCTACGCCGACTGGCGCCGCTACCCGCAGTACATCGTCCCGCTCAGCGAATCGTCGATCGATCTCATCTTCGCCCCCGCCTATGGGTCCGCCAAGAAGAACGCGACTGATATCCGTCTTGCGGTCGATGCCATCGAGCTCGTCTTCACCCGCCCCGAGATCGGGACCTATATCCTCCTCTCCGGCGACTCCGACTTCTCTTCGCTCGTCCTCAAGCTCAAGGAGTACGGCAAGTATGTGATCGGCGTCGGGATCCGCGAGAGCTCGAGCGATCTCCTCGTCCAGAACTGCGACGAGTACTACTCGTACAACGCCCTCGCCGGTCTCATGAAGGCGGGCGACGAGCAGCCCGCCAAGAAGTGGGATCCGTGGGAGCTCGTGACCGAGGCCATCGGCCGCATGCAGCGCAACGGCGACGTGATGCGCTCCGATCGCCTGAAGCAGGTCATGGTCGAGATCGATCCCTCGTTCGACGAGAAGGATCTCGGCATGTCCAAGTTCTCGCGCTTCTGCCTCGAGGCCGCGAGCAAGGGGCGTCTGCAGGTCACCAAGCTCGAGAACGGGCAGCTCGAGGTCGGGCCCGCGCAGGGTGGCGCTCCCGCGACGTCCGCGACCGAGTCCACCGGCGAGCGTGCGTCGCGCGCCGAGGGGGAGCGCGAGGGGCGTGGCCGTCGCGG
>CAXRBM010000055.1:0-5765 GCA_964228675.1 Gemmatimonadaceae bacterium | reverse complement strand
CATCCACATCTCCGACATGTCGTGGACCAAGCGCGTCCAGCACCCGTCGGAGGTCGTCAAGAAGGGCGACACCGTCGACGTGGTGATCCTCAACATCGACGCGGAGAACAAGCGGATCTCGCTCGGCCTCAAGCAGGCCTCAGAGGATCCCTGGCTCCGGATCGGCGAGTCGTACCCGGTGGGGACCGAGCTCCCCGGCATCGTGGCGCGCCTGATGGAGAAGGGCGTCGTCGTCGACCTCGGCAACGACATCGAAGGGGTCATCCCGCTCTCGCACTTCGAGGGGCAGGTGGAGAGCCCGGCCGACGTCGCGTGGGAGAAGATGGCCATCAACGTGCGCATCCTCGAGGTGGATCCGATCCACCGCCGGATCGTGCTCGGCGTGGTCGACATCCCGGCGGGCCAGGAGCGGCCGGCGGAGCCCTCGAAGGTCCACAGCGAGGATGAGGTGCCGGAGATCCCCGCGGACCTCGACTCGGCGATGGAGGACTGACCGCGTCGGCGGTCACCGGTCCACACGATGAGCCACGAGGCCCCGGTCGCCATGCGACCGGGGCCTCGTCGTTTCCTGCGAATCGAGGCAGCCGAAAAGGGGTGCCCCTGGGCCTGCCCCTGGGCCTGTGAGTCGACGCGCGGGGTGATACGTTTCCCGCCATGTCTTCCATGCGTGAGAAACTCGAGCAGCTAGAGCGCCGTCGCGCCGAGTCCGAGCGCGGGGGTGGCCCCGAGCGACTGAAGGCGCAACACGACAAGGGGAAGCTCTCCGCTCGTGAGCGGATCGACCTCCTCCTCGACGAGGGGAGCTTCGTCGAGACCGATCGCTTCGTCACCCATCGCTCGACCGACTTCGGGCTCGAGCAGCAGCGCCCCTACGGTGACGGCGTCGTCACCGGTCATGGGCGGATCGATGGGCGCGTCGTCTACGTCTTCTCGCAGGACTTCACCGTCTTCGGTGGCTCCCTCTCCGAGGCGCACGCGGGGAAGATCTGTAAGATCATGGACCTCGCGATGCAGAATGGCGCGCCGGTCATCGGGCTCAACGATTCCGGCGGCGCGCGCATCCAAGAGGGGGTCGTCTCCCTCGGCGGCTACGCCGACATCTTCCTTCGCAACACCCTCGCCTCCGGGGTGATCCCGCAGATCTCCGCGATCCTCGGCCCCTGCGCCGGCGGGGCGGTGTACTCCCCCGCGATCACCGATTTCATCTTCATGACCCGCGGGACCTCGTACATGTTCGTGACGGGGCCTAACGTGGTGAAGACGGTGACGCACGAGGAGGTCTCGATGGAGGCCCTGGGCGGCGCCGACACGCATGGGGCGACCTCGGGGATCTCGCACTTCACCGCCACCTCGGAGGTGGAGTGCCTGCAGGGGATCCGTGATCTCCTGCGTTACCTGCCGAGCAACAATGTCGATGCGGTCCCGCGCGGTCCCGGCCGCGACCCACGCGACCGCCGCGATGAGGCGCTCCTCGACTGCATCCCCCCGGTCGCGACGCAGCCGTACGACATGCACGACGTGCTCCGCCGCGTGGTGGATGATGGCGCATTCCTCGAGGTGCAGCCTGACTTCGCGGGGAACATCCTCTGCGGCTTCGCCCACTTGGGCGGGCACGGCGTGGGGATCGTCGCGAACCAGCCGGCGGTGCTGGCTGGCGTGCTCGACATCGACGCGAGCGTGAAGGCGGCGCGCTTTATCCGCTTCTGCGACGCCTTCAACATCCCCGTCGTGACCTTCGTCGATGTGCCGGGGTTCCTCCCCGGCGTTGCGCAGGAGCATGGGGGGATCATCCGCCATGGGGCGAAGCTCCTCTACGCTTACTGCGAGGCGACGGTGCCGAAGCTCACGGTGATCACGCGCAAGGCGTATGGCGGCGCGTACGACGTGATGAGCTCCAAGCACATACGTGGCGACCTCAACCTCGCCTGGCCCTCGGCGGAGATCGCGGTGATGGGGCCCAAGGGGGCGGTGGAGATCCTCTTCAAGAAGGAGATCGCCGAGTCGGCGAATCCGGCGGCGGCGCTCGACGCCAAGGTGACGGAGTATGCGGAGAAGTTCGCGAACCCGTACGTGGCGGCGAGCCGCGGCTACGTGGATGATGTGATCGATCCGCGTGAGACCCGGCCGCGCCTGATCGACGCGCTCGATGCGCTCCAGGGGAAGCGCCAGCGGAACCCGGCCAAGAAGCACGGGTGCATCCCGCTGTGAGCGCGAAGAAGACCACGGCGCCCGCCACTCGCCCGATCCGTCGCGTCCTCATCGCCAACCGCGGGGAGATCGCGGTGCGGATCGCGCGCGCCTGCCGCGAGCTGGGGATCGAGTCGATCGCGGTCTACTCCGAGGCCGATGCGGGGGCACCCCATGTGCGCGCCGCCGACCGCTCGGTGCTGATCGGCCCTGCGCCGGCGGCCCAGAGCTATCTGCGCGGCGATCATCTGATCGAGGTCGCGAAGCAGCTAGAGGCTGACGCGATCCATCCTGGCTACGGCTTCCTCTCGGAGCGCGAGTGGTTCGCGCGCGCGGTGCGGGAGGCGGGGCTGATCTGGATCGGGCCGCCGGCGGAGGCGATCGCGGCGATGGGCTCCAAGACCGCGGCGCGCACGCTGGCGATCGCGGCAGGGACTCCGGTGGTGCCCGGTACCACCGAGGCGCTGCGTGACGCGACGCAGGCGGCGGAGCTCGCCGCGCAGTTCGGGTATCCCGTGCTCCTCAAGGCCGCGGCCGGTGGGGGCGGGAAGGGGATGCGCGTGGTCCGCGCGCCAGCGGAGATCGCGAGCGCGCTCGAGTCGGCGAAGCGCGAGGCACAGAACGCCTTCGGCGATGACGCGGTCTACATCGAGAAGTACATCGAGGGGCCGCGTCACGTGGAGATCCAGATCCTCGCTGACGCGCACGGCACCTGTGTGGCGGTGGGGGAGCGCGAGTGTTCGATCCAGCGCCGCCATCAGAAGATGATCGAGGAGGCGCCGAGCGTCGCCGTGTCGCCCGCGCTGCGGAAGCGGATGGGGGATGCGGCGGTCGCGGCGGCGAAGGCCGCGGGCTATGTGAATGCTGGCACCTGTGAGTTCCTCCTCGATGCGCACGGGGACTTCTACTTCCTCGAGATGAACACGCGCATCCAGGTGGAGCATCCCGTGACCGAGTTGGTGACGGGGCTCGATCTCGTGCAGTGGCAGCTCCGCATCGCGGCGGGTGAGCCACTCCCCTTCACACAGGCACCCGAACCGCGTGGGTGGGCGATCGAGTGTCGCATCACGAGTGAGGATCCGGCGCACGGCTTCCTCCCCTCCACGGGGCGCATCACCGCGCTCCACCTCCCAAGTGGGCCGGGGATCCGTTGGGATGGTGGGATCGAGGTGGGGACGACGGTCGGGCTCTCGTATGATCCGATGCTCGCCAAGCTGATCGTGCATGCGCCGACCCGTGAGGCGGCGATCGCGCGGATGCGGCGCGCGCTGCAGGAGCTCGTGATCGAGGGGGTGGAGACCTCGTGCGAGTTCCATCTGCGGATGATGGACGATCCGGACTACCAGCGCAGCGCGGTCGACATCCAGTGGCTCGAGGCGAAGCTCCCCGCCCTCCTCGGGGCGCCGGCACCGACGGAGACGCTGCGCGCCGCGGCGGTGGGGGCGGTGCTGCTCGCCGAGCGCGATCGGCAGGGGCGCGCACGGCAGGTGGGGAATGGCAGCGCCAATGGTGCAGCTCGCTCGGCCGCCGCCGATGCGCAGGGTGGGGCATCGAGTGAGGTGCGTGGATGGGCGCGTCTCGCGCGCGAAGAGTCGCTCCGTCGCAGCTGATCGCGCCGCGCTGATCCGCCTCGCGTGACCACCGCTCGAACCGTCTCGTTGGAGATCGCGAGCCTTGCCGCTGGCGGCGATGGCGTCGCACGCGCCGATGGGCTCGTGGTCTTCACGCCGCGCACGGTGCCCGGTGATCAGGTGACCGTCGATCTCCGCGTGGAAGGGCGCGTGGGGCGCGGGACGTTGCGTCGCATCGACGTGCCCTCCGCCGATCGTGTCGCTCCCACCTGCGCGCATTACGAGGCCCCTGACCGCTGCGGTGGATGTCAGTGGCAGCAGGTCGAGATCGCCGCGCAGCGCGAGGCCAAGCGTCAGATGGTGCAGGATGCCTTCCATCGGATCGCGAAGCGGGAGGTCCCGGTGCCGGCGATCGTCGCAGGAGAGCCGTGGCGCTATCGCCGCACGCTCACCCTCGCGATTCGTCGCGAGGGGGCGCGCGTCTGGGCGGGGCTTCGCGCCTTCGATGATCCCGAGGCGGTCTTCGCGCTGGAGGACTGTTTGATCACCGATCCGCGCGTCGTCGCGACTTGGCGGGAGATCGTCGCCGCGGCGGCGCACCTGCCGCCTGGACATCGGCTCCGCGGCACGGTGCGTTGGGTCGAGGAGCGTCCCCTCTTCGTGCTGACTGGAGGGACGGAGTGGCCGGCGCTCCCCGCCTTCCTCGATGCCGTGCCCTCGCTCGCCGCCATCTGGTGGGAGGCGGAGGGGAAGCGGAGGCGGCTCGTCGCCGATCGTCGTCCGACGGGGATCCCGGGGGCCTCCTTCGTGCAGGTGAACGCCGAGGTCGCCGAGCGGATGCAGGCCCATCTGGTGGCGATGGTGCTCGCGCACAAGCCGGCGTATGTGCTCGATGCGTACAGTGGGGCGGGAGCGACCGCCGTCGCGCTCGCGGCTGCTGGGGTGCGCGTCACCGCGATCGAGCTCGACGAGGAGGCCGCCGCGTACGCGGCGACCCAGCTCAGGGCGCCGTCGCGCGCGATCGCCGCGCGGGTAGAGGAGGCGCTCCCACACCATCTCCCTGCCGACGTGGTGATCCTGAATCCGCCGCGCGCTGGGGTCGATGCGCGGGTGACGGCGGCGCTGGCTCGCACGGTCAAGGTTGAGCAGGCCCCGCGTGCGATCGTCTATGTGAGCTGCGATCCGGCGACCCTGGCGCGCGATGTCGCGCGGCTCTCGGGGTGGCGGGTGAACTCGCTCCTATCTTTCGACATGTTCCCGCAGACCGCGCATGTAGAGACGGTCTGCGACCTGGTGCCGGAGGGCGCATGAGGTACGTGGTGACGGTGGCGGGGCGCGAGATGGAGGTCGTGGTCGACGAGTCGGGGATGACCGTCGAGGGTGTCCGCGTGGCCGCGCATCTCGAGGGGGATCACCAGACCGCCGCCGGGACCGGGGTGGGGGCGATCCTGACCATCGACGGCCGGCAGCACCGGCTGGTGGCGCGCCCCGGCGATGGGGGGCGGGGGAGCTACGACCTCCAGCTCGATGGGCGTCGGCTCTCGGTCGAGGCCCTCGATGAGCGGACCCGGGCGATCCGGGCCCATGCCAAGGCGGCGGCCCCGACGGGGGCGGCCCCGGTGGTGGCCCCGATGCCCGGGCTGATCGTCCGGGTGGGAGTCGCCGTAGGGGACCAGGTCGAGGCGGGGCAGGCCGTCCTGGTGATGGAGGCCATGAAGATGGAGAACGAGCTCCGGGCCCCCGGGGCGGGGACGGTCAAGGCGATCCTGGTCCAGCCGGGGGTGGCGGTGGAGCGGGGGGCGCTTCTGGTCACGTTCGAGGCAGCGTGACCCGTTGACCTAGGCCAACTTAGGCCCCATCTTTCGAGTCTGTCCCAAAACGCCCTTCGGGGCGGCCGAGACCCGGGTTGCATCCCGCACCGGTGAGGCGCAGTTCCTCTTCAGCTGGATCCCGCATGCGTACCACGTATACGGCCACCCCCGCCGACATCGACCACAAGTGGTTCAT
>CAXRBM010000054.1:0-24129 GCA_964228675.1 Gemmatimonadaceae bacterium | reverse complement strand
ATGTGCTGATCGAGCAGGGTCACGATCATCGCGAGGAGCATCCCGGCAGCAGAGATGCGGTTGCCCCGACGCGCCGTCTCGGGGCTCTGCAGCGGTTTGAGCCCCGTGATGAAGAGGATCGCGGAGGCCAGGTACAGGAGGCGGACGATGGTCACCGACATCACTTACCTCCCTGGGTGGGGCTCTTCTTGAACATCTCGAGCATCCGGTCGGTGACCGCGTAGCCCCCGACGACGTTCATCATCGCGAAGACAATCGCGAGGAAGCCGAGCACGGAGCTCAACCAGCCGAAGCCCGCTCCCGCCACGAGGATCGCGCCGACCACCGTGATGCCGGAGACGGCGTTGGCCCCCGACATGAGCGGGGTGTGCAGGGTGGGCGGGACGCGCCCGATGAGCGCCGCCCCCAGGTAGGTGGCGAGCACGAAGACGATGATCCCGCCGATGAGGGTCTCGGTCATGAAGCCTTTCTCCCGGTGACGATCATCGCGCCGGTGATCTCATCGGCGCGGTCGACGTTGAGGGTGCCTTCCTTGGTGAGCAGGTGCTGCACGAAGGTCAGGATGTTGCGGCTGAGCATCGCGGAGGCGTGGTTCGGCATCGTCGCGGCCAGGTTCACCGGCCCGATCACCTGCACCCCGTTCACCTCCACCGTCTCGCCCGCCTTCGTGGGCTCGCAGTTGCCGCCGGTCTCGGCGGCGAGGTCGACGATCACCGAGCCCGGGGCCATCGTCTGGATGGTCGCCGTGCTGATGAGCCGGGGGGCGGTGCGACCGGGGACCTGGGCCGTGGTGATCACCAGGTCCATCCCGGCGAGGTGGGCCTTGAGGGCGTCCTGGATCGCCGCCTGCTGCTCGGCGCTCTGTTCCTTGGCGTAGCCCCCCGTGGTCTGGGAGTCGGCCGAGATGAGGTTCTCCGCCACGACCGAGGCGCCGAGGGACTTGATCTGCTCGGCGGCCGCGGCGCGGATGTCGAACCCGCTCACGACGGCCCCGAGGCGGCGGGCGGTCGCGATCGCCATCAGGCCCGCCACGCCCGCGCCCAGGACGCAGACCTTGGAAGGGGCGATGGTCCCGGCGGCGGTGGTGAGCATCGGGAGGAACTTCACCAGCTCCGCGGAGCCGATCAGGACCGCCTTGTACCCCGCCACGGTGGCCTGGGAGGAGAGGACGTCCATCGACTGGGCCCGGGTGATCCGGGGGACCAGCTCGAGGGCGAAGGCCGTGACCCCACGGGCGTCGAGGGCCTGGATCGCCTCGGCGCTGCTGGAGGGCTGCAGGAGGGAGATCAGGTGGCTCCCGACGGCCATCTGGGCCACTTCGGCCGCCGTGGGCTTCTGGACCTTGGCCACCAGATCGGCGCTGAGGGCCTCGGCCTGGGTGGCGAGGGTGCCACCGGCCTTCTCGTAGGCCGCGTCAGGGTACCCAGCGCGGAGCCCCGCGCCACGTTCGATTAGGACGGTCACGCCGGCCTTGGTCAGCCGGCCGACACTTTCAGGGATAAGGGCCACCCGGGACTCGCCGGGGGTGCGTTCCGTGGGGACGCCGATTTTCATCTGATGTTATGAGAAGGTGGGGACGGATTGGCCGACCGCCAGAAGCTCGTAAAATAGTGGAGCCTAACGATTCGTTCCAAACCAGCCATTTTGACTCGAATAGATGTTTGGCGGTTGATCGACGGTACCCGTGGAGCTGATTGAGGGAGGGTGCCCGTGGGCCGTTTCGGGGCACGCTGGGGCAGGGGGGAAGGGATGGCGAAGCCAGACGCTGAATTGTTGATAACTATCCCTTCGCGATGACCATCGACCATCCGGATCATGCGTTCGGCTGAATCGTGGCGCCGTTTTGTTGACAAGAAGGCTAATTTCGCGCCATTCTTCGTAAACCACTCGATTTGTTTTATTGTAAGCCCATATTTTGTGGGAGTTTACAGATATGCACTAAAGCAAATTCCGTATGCAAATCATTGCATACGGAATCATTTTGTCCTGCATACGCGATATGTATCGGCGCCATTCAGTCGATTAGTCACTTTCCTACTTTTCAACATAACCGCTTGACCCGATATACCGGCCGTCACGCCATGCCTCATAATGTGGAAAAGTCAGACTGGATCTCCCACGCTACGGTAGCAATTCAGCCAGGGCACTCCCGTCAGGACCAGCGCCCGCCGTCACCTGGTCCCTGACCCCTCCAACCTGACCCCTGAACCTAATCTGCCACTCCGGCACATGGCAACCGGGCAAGAAAAACGGCGCCTCGTGGGCGCCGTCGGGTCCTGCCGGGGGGAACGTGTCTTTCAGCTTTCAGCCTGGAGCTTCCAGCCTTCAGCTTAAGACTCAGCCTTCTTCTTCCGCGCATCCATCACCCAGGTCACCGGGATGATGAAGAAGGGGGTCAGGAAGAGGCCGAGCAGGATGTTGATCCAGGTGAGGCCGAGGTAATAGGCACCCATGCCGAGCCCTGCGATGAGGGTGCCAAGGGGGCCGCCGAAGTTCTGCTCCACGTGGATGCTCCGCGTCCGAAGGTCGATGGTCTGCTTGATTCAACGCCTATCTTAGATAGGTGTTCCCGAAAATGGAATCGGGGTCCGCGGTCGAGCGGGCCGTGGACGCTCTCCCATCGGGGCGGTGGCTCCTCGCGGTCTCCGGGGGGCGAGACTCGATGGTCCTGCTCGACGCCATGGCCCGGCGCCGGCGCGAGCAGATCGCTGGGGTCGCGACCTTCGACCATGGGACGGGCGCTCAGGCGACCGCCGCCTGCGATCTGGTGGCTCAGGAGGCGTCGGCCCAGGGGCTGACCCTGTTCCGCGGCCGGGCTGGCGGGGGGCTGGCGCGCACCGAGGCGGCGTGGCGGGGTGCTCGTTGGACGTTCCTCGATGAGGCGGCCGCCTCCGCTGGGGCTCGTGTGATGACCGCCCACACCCGGGATGATCAGATCGAGACCGTGGTCCTCCGACTGCTGCGTGGATCAGGACCCCGCGGCCTCGCGGGGATGCTCGTGGTCGGACCTGTCGATCCCTCCGATCCATCGGTCCTCGATCGGCCACTTCGCCCCATGCTTGCCGTGCCGCGGGCCGCCGTGGCCGCGTACGCCGCCTCGCATCGGGTACCCTTCCGAGAAGACCCGGGTAACGCCACGCCCGACTTCCAGCGGAACCGCGTCCGACGGGAGATCCTTCCGGCGCTCGAGCGCGTCGCTCCGGGGTTCAGCGAATGGTGTTGGACCCTCGGCCTCCGCGCCGCCGACTGGCGCGCTCAGGTCGAGGCGCTCGTCGATTCACTTGGCGTCCGCCGGATCTCGACGACGACGGTCACCGTCCCGGTGGAGACGGTCGCGGCGCTCGATGCCGCCGCGTGGGAGGTGTGCTGGCCCGCGATAGCGGCGCGCGCGGGGGTCGTCATGGACCGTCGCGGTGTCGACCGTGCCGCGCGATGGGCACCGACGGCACAGGCAGGGCAGACCATCCCGCTCTCCGGTGGGGCGCGCCTCTCGCGCACGCGCACCACCTACGTCGTCGAGGGAACGGTTCGTGGGGCTGGGGACTATATTCCATAGATGCAGACCTCCTCTGTCGATCCCCGTCTGAAAGGGCGTCCGGTCGCCCGCATCCCCTTCGACGCCGAGACCATCGCGCGGCGCGTGGCGGAGCTGGGCCGCGAGATCACCGCGGCATACCCGGACGGCGACCTCCTCGTGCTGGGGCTCCTCAAGGGGAGCTTCATCTTCGTGGCGGACCTCGTCCGGGAGATCGAGCGCCCCCTGCACGTCGACTTCATCGTCGCCTCGAGCTACGGCGCGGGGACGGTCTCCTCGGGGACGGTCCGCCTGGTCTACGACCCGGAGACCTCGCTCGAAGGGAAGCATCTCCTCCTCGTCGACGATATCGTCGATTCGGGGCGCACCCTGCAGGAGCTGTCCACCATCCTGCGCGCGCGCAAGCCGAAGTCGATCGCCCTCTGCGCGCTCTTCCACAAGCACATCGCCACCGAGCTCACCGACCCCGTGCGTTTCTATGGGTTCGATGCGCCGTCGGAGTTCCTCGTCGGGTATGGACTCGACCACGCCGAGGATTTCCGCCACGTCCCGTACGTCGCCAGTCTCCAGTAGGAATCATCCATGTCCGCTCCCACATCGCAGAAGCCCGGGGGTTTCGGGCGTCTCTCCAAGTCGCTCTCGTTCTGGCTCCTCCTGTTCTTGGTGCCCTTCGTCCTCGTGCAGTTCGCGGGGAAGGGGACGGAACGGACGACGGAGATCGACTACTCCTTCTATGACCAGCAGCTGACCGCGGACAACATCGCACGCGTCACCATCGTCGGCGGGAAGGAGGTCACGGGTGAGTTCAAGCAGCGGGTCCTGATCCAAGGGCGCGAGGTGAAGAGCTTCAGCGCCAAACTCGCCGTCGCGAACAGCGAGACCGAGGTCGAGCGGCTGCGCGCCAAGCAGGTCGCGATCAAGGCGGAGGAGCAGCGGCCGAGCATCCTCGGCGTCCTCCTCTCCATGCTCCCCTGGATCCTCATCTTCGGCATCTGGTTCGTGGTGATGCGGAACATGCAGGCGCAGGGCGGGAAGGCCTTCTCGTTCGGCAAGTCGAAGGCGAAGCTCCTCAGCGGGGACACGCCGAAGATCACCTTCGCCGATGTCGCCGGCGCCGATGAGGCGAAGGTCGAGCTCCGCGAGATCATCGAGTTCCTCAAGGACCCACAGAAGTTCACCAAGCTCGGGGGCCGTCTGCCCAAGGGCGCGCTCCTCGTCGGCCCGCCAGGCACGGGGAAGACGCTGCTGGCCAAGGCGGTCGCTGGCGAGGCGGGGCGACCCTTCTTCTCCATGTCGGGGTCCGACTTCGTCGAGATGTTCGTCGGCGTCGGCGCCTCGCGCGTGCGCGACCTCTTCGAACAGGGGAAGGCGCAGGCGCCGTGCATCATCTTCATCGACGAGATCGACGCCGTCGGGCGGCACCGTGGGGCCGGCCTGGGCGGCGGGCACGATGAGCGCGAGCAGACGCTCAATCAGCTCCTCGTCGAGATGGATGGCTTCGAGTCGAATGATGGCGTGATCCTCATCGCGGCGACGAATCGCCCCGACGTGCTCGACCCCGCGCTCCTGCGTCCGGGTCGCTTCGATCGGCAGATCGTGGTCGATGCGCCGGATCTCCGTGGGCGTGAGGGGATCCTCAAGGTCCATGTACGCAACAAGCCCCTCGCCGACGACGTGGACATCACGCGCCTCGCGCGCGGGACCCCGGGGATGGCGGGCGCCGATCTCGCGAACCTCGTGAACGAAGCGGCGCTGCTCGCGGCCCGTCGGAGCCATGAGCGCATCTACATGGTGGACTTCGAGGATGCGAAGGACCGCGTGATGCTCGGCGCCGAGCGGAAGTCGCTCGTGATGAAGGAGGAGGAGCGTCGCCTCACCGCGTACCATGAGGCGGGGCACGCCGTCTGCGCGATCCGCGTCAAGGGCAACGATCCGCTGCACAAGGTCACGATCGTCCCGCGCGGCCGTGCGCTCGGCCTCGCCTTCACGCTCCCCGAGGACGACCGCGTCTCCGTGACGCGCGAGCAGCTCGAGGCGCGCCTCGTGATGGCGTACGGCGGCCGCGTGGCGGAGGAGATCATCTTCGGTCGCGACCACGTGACGACGGGAGCGTCGAGCGATATCCAGCAGGCGACGGGGATCGCTCGGCGCTACGTGTCGCAGTGGGGGCTCTCCGATGCGATCGGCCCGATCCTCGTCGGCGACAACGAGCAGGAGGTCTTCCTCGGCCGTGAGCTCGGGAGCCGTCGGCAGGTCTCGGAGCGCACCGCGCAGCAGGTCGACGATGAGGTGGCGCGCGTGATCAACGAGGCGTACTCGCGGGCAATGGAGACGTTGACGACGCACCGCGATCTGCTCGATCGACTGGCGCAGGCGCTGCTCGAGCGCGAGACCCTCTCGCGCGAGGACATCGCGATCCTCGAGCAGGGGCAGCTGCTCCCGCCGCGGCAGGAGCCGCCGACGGCGCCCGCCCCGGTGACCGCGGCGCCGCCCGCCACGACGCCAGAGCCGCGCCGTATCCCGCCGATCGGCGGGACGCCGGAGCCCTCGCCGGCGTAAGCGCGCCGGCGCCGCACGAGTCAGTCCGCATGACGATGTTCCCCGAACTCCCGGCGCGGGTCACGGAGATCCGTGGCCGCATCGCGGCGGCGGTCGCGCGCGGTGGCCACGCGCAGACCGTGCGTCTCATCGCGGTCACCAAGACGCATGGTCCCGAGGCGGTGGAGGCGGCGTGGGCCGCCGGGATCACCGACGTCGGTGAGAACAAGGTGCAGGAGGCGATCGGGAAGCAGGAGGCGCTGGCCGATGCGCCCTGCACGCGCGGCGGGGTGCGGTGGCATCTCATCGGGCATCTCCAATCCAACAAGGCGAAGGCGCTCCCGCACTTCGCGCTCTTCCATGCGCTCGATCGCGAGAGCATCCTCGTCGCCGCCGATGCGGTCGGGCGCAAGGCCACCGCGGTCATCAGTGCCGGCGCGCATATCGTGGTCGCGCCGCAGCCCCTCCACGTGCTGCTGCAGGTCAACATCTCCGGCGAGGACACGAAGGGGGGCTATGCCCTCGCCGAAGTGCCTGCGGTGGCGGATCGCGTGCATCAGTGTGCGGGGCTCTCGGTGCGCGGGGTGATGACGATGGCGCCCTTCGATGCCTCTGAACCGGTGCTCCGACAGGTCTTCCAGGGCGCGCGGGCGGCGCGTGAGATCTTGGCGAGTGCGGGGCACCCGGCGATCGAGCTCTCGATGGGGATGTCGGGGGACTACGAGATCGCGGTGGAGGAGGGGGCGACCCTCGTGCGGCTCGGGACGGTCCTCTTCGGGGAGCGCGCGCGGCCCGTCTAGGGGGCCAGCGCGGCTTCCTCCCGCCACCTAAGCGGCGGTAAATTCAGAGGTTATGTCGGGTTCCCCCTCCGCCGCGCCGCGCTTCCGTCTCCTCCCCGGGGACCGTCCCGCCGATGACCTCGAGCAGGAGGTCCTTGGCCGCTGGACCGCCGATGGGGTCTTCGAGGCCTCGCAGGCCGCGCGCGCCGATGCGCCCGCCTGGGTCTTCTATGAGGGGCCGCCGACCGCGAACGGACGCCCAGGGATCCACCATGTCTTCGCGCGCACCATCAAGGACCTCTTCTGCCGCCATCGCGCGATGCAGGGGTTCCATGTCCCGCGCAAAGCGGGATGGGACACGCATGGGCTCCCAGTGGAGATCGAGGTCGAGAAGTCGCTCGGGATCTCCGGAAAGGCCGACATCGAGAAGGTCGGCGTCGATGAGTTCAATCGGCGCTGCCGCGAATCGGTCTGGACGTACAAGGGGGAGTGGGAGCAGCTGAGCGCGCGCATGGGATATTGGCTCGACTACGCCGATCCCTACGTCACCTACGAGACGCCGTATGTGGAGAGCGTCTGGTGGGCGCTCAAGACGCTGCAGGAGAAGGGGCTCCTATACCAGGGGCATAAGGTCCTCCCGTACTGCGCGCGCTGCGGCACCGCTCTGAGCTCGCACGAGGTCGCCCAGGGGTACGAGGACGTCGAGGATCCCTCGCTCTACATCGGGCTCGATCTCGTCGATGACGCCGCGCCGACGGTCCGACGCCGCATCATCGTCTGGACGACGACGCCGTGGACCCTGGTCTCCAACGTCGCGCTCGCGGTGCACCCCGATCTCACCTACGTGGAGCTCCGTAAGAAGTCGGTCACCGATTGGACGATCCTGCTGGCTGAGGCGCGCGCCGGTGCGGTGCTTGGCGCTGACTACACCGAGCGGTGGGAACCGGTCGCGACCTTCACGGGGCGCGACCTGATCGGCATGCGGTATCGTCGTCCGCTCGATTGGGTGCCGTATCCCGCCGAGGGGGTGCATGAGGTGATCGTCGGCGAGACCTTCGTCTCCGCCGAGGATGGCTCCGGCGTGGTGCACATGGCGCCGGCCTTCGGCGCCGACGACTATGCGGCGGGGCAGCGTCATGGGCTCGCCTTCCTGAACCCGGTGAATGCGCGCGGCGCGTTCCCCGCGGAGCTCCCGATCGTCGGTGGGCAGTTCGTGAAGGAGGCCGACGCGGCGATCATCGCCGAGTTGGAGCGGCGTGATCAGGTCTGGAAGTCGCAGCGCTTCACACACAGCTATCCCCACTGCTGGCGGTGTCGGACGCCGTTGCTCTACTATGCTCGTGCGAGCTGGTTCGTGCGCACCACGGCATATCGCGACGCGATGCTCGCGCGGAACGGCGACGTGAATTGGCATCCCCCTGAGGTCGGGGCGGGGCGGTTCGGGAGCTGGCTCGAGAACAATATCGATTGGGCGATCTCGCGCGACCGCTACTGGGGGACGCCGCTCCCCGTCTGGGTGAATGACGCCGATCCCACGGAGATCGAGGTGATCGGTTCGTCGGCGGAGCTCGCCGCGCGCATCGGCGCGCCGCTGCCGGCGGACTTCGATCCGCACAAGCCGCACATCGATCGCTACACCTGGCCAGCGAAGAGTGGGACGGGGATGATGCGGCGCGTGCCGGAGGTGATCGACACCTGGTTCGATTCGGGGTCGATGCCCTTCGCGCAGTGGGGTTTCCCGCATCAGCCGGGGAGTCGCGAGCAGGTCGCACGCTACTTCCCGGCGGACTTCATCGCCGAAGGGGTCGATCAGACGCGCGGGTGGTTCTACTCGCTCCTCGCGATCGCGACGGGGTTGGGTGACGCGCTCCCGAACAATGGGCCTGGGGTCGCCTCGCGCGGCGCGGCCGATGTGTCGGGGGCGGCGTCGCAGGCGGCACCGTATCGCGCGGTGGTGGTGAACGATCTCGTGCTCGACGCGAACGGACAAAAGATGTCCAAGTCGCGCGGCAATACGGTGGAGCCGCGCGCGGTGATGGCGCGCCATGGCGCCGATGCGGTGCGCCTCTTCCTCGTCGCGAGCTCGCAGGTCTGGGTCCCGCGGCGCTTCGACGAGTCGGTGATCCGCGAGACGGCGGGGCGCTTCCTCGTCACGCTCCGCAACGTCTACAGCGGGATCTTTGCGCAGGACGCCAACTTCGGGTGGGCGCCCTCGGCGGCGGATCCGGCGGTGGCGGCGCGGCCGGTGCTCGATCGCTGGGTCCTCTCGCGACTCACCGCGGTGGAGGGTGAGGTCGATGCGCTGCTCGAGCGCTTCGATGCGACGGCGGCGGCGCGGCTCTTGATGGACTTCGTCACCGAGGATGTGGCGAACTGGTATGTGCGGTTGTCGCGCGGGCGTTTCTATGAGATCGATTCCGCCGATAATCGCGCCGCCTTCGCGACGTTGCACGAGGTGTTGACCGTCACCTGTCGGTTGCTCGCGCCCTTCGCCCCGTTTGTCTCCGATTGGATGCATCATGAGCTCACCGGTGGCTCGGTGCATCTGGCGACGTATCGTCGCACGGCGCCGACGCCGCGTGACGAGGGACTCGAGCGCGCGATGGCCGCGGCACGGACGTTGGCGACCCTCGGCCGTGCGGCGCGCGAGCAGGCGGGGATCAAGGTGCGGCAGCCCTTGGGCGCGCTCACCTGCGTGGCCCCCGGGATCGATCCCGCGTGGCATGCGATGATCGCCCCACTCGTCGCGGCGGAGCTCAACGTGAAGACGGTCACCTTCGCCGATTCGGCCGCCGATTGGGTGCGGCTCGAGGGGAAGGTGAACTTCCCCGTGCTCGGGAAGATCGTGGGCCCGGCGATGAAGGCGACCAAGCCCCTGGTCGAGGGGCTCGACCAGGCGGCATTGCGTTCCATCGCCCAGGGTGACAGTGTCACGGTCGAGGTGCCGGGGCATGGGCCGCTCGCGCTTGACGCGACGCGGGTCACGATCACGGCTCGCGCCGCGACCTCGCTGGTGGTGGAGCAGGGCGAGGGACTCTCGGTGGCGTTGGATCCGACGATCACGCCGGCGTTACGCGCGGAAGGGATGGCGCGTGAGGTGGTGAGCCGGGTGCAGCGGGTGCGGAAGGAGGCGGGGCTCGCGGTCAGTGACCGGATCCGGCTCGCCATCGCCGCCCCCGCGGAGGTGCAGGAGGCGCTGCGTCCTCACGCAGCATGGATCGCAGGTGAAGTGCTGGCCCGCGAGTGCATCATCGCCGATGCGCTCCCGATGTCCCCCCCGTGGCCCACGACCGCCGAGGTGGAGCTCGATGGTCCGACGGCCCGCATCGCCCTAACCAAGGAAGGCTGAGATGGCGGCGACCCCCAAGGAAGGTGGCAAGCAGTTCAAGCCCCTCACGAAGAAGCAGATCCAGCACTTCGAGAAGCGCCTCATGGAGGAGCGCCGGCGCACCTTGAAGGATCTCGGGCACTACGACGAGACCTTCGGCAACACGCCGCAGGGCGCTGATGGCGACCTCAGTGCCTACTCGTTCCACATGGCCGATCAGGGGACCGATGCGATGGAGCGCGAGAAGGCGTTCCTCTTCGCCTCCAAGGAAGGGCGCTTCCTCTGGCATGTGGACGAGGCGCTCCGCCGGTTGTACCGGCACCCGGAGACCTTCGGCAAGTGTCACACCTGCGGGGGCGAGGTCGGCTTCGACCGTCTCGATGCGCTCCCGCACGCGCGCTACTGCATCGAGTGCAAGCAGGCGGAGGAAGATGGGAAGAAGTGAGCCCGGGGGCGTCGCCCCCACGCGCTTCCTCGGGATCGCCGCGGCGATCGTCGTCGCAGATCAGATCACCAAGCGGATGGCCGTCGACGCGCTCTCGCCGGCCTATGTGCCGCACGAGGTCCTTGGCGAGTGGTTCCGCCTGACGCTCGTGTACAACCCGGGTGCGGCCTTCGGCCTGCACCTCGGGTCGTACTCGCGCTGGATCTTCATGGTCCTCACCGTGGTCGCGGTGGTGACGATGTGGCGGCTCTATCGGGCGAGCCCGGCGGATGCGGTGTGGCGCGTGCGAGCCCTGCTCTGTGTGACGGGTGGGGCGTTCGGGAACTTCATCGATCGCATCATCTCGCCCCGCGGGGTGGTGGACTTCCTCGACGTCGGCGTGGGCGCGTGGCGCTGGCCGACCTTCAACCTCGCGGACATCGCGGTGAGCACCGGCGCGATCCTCTTGGCGATCGTGCTCTGGCACGAGGAAGAGGAGCGCGTCGCCGAGGCGAAGGCAGTCCCGTCGCCCGAAAGCTCGACGAGCCCATGACGGACGACGCGTCGGGCGCGGGCGCCCCGCTCGCGGGCGACCCGCTGGCGCCTGGCGCATACACCTTCGCGATCGAAGACGGCGGCGAGCGACTCGATCTCGCCGTCGCGCGCCTCACCGGGCGCTCGCGCACCCAGGCCGCGACGCTCATCGCCACGGGCCAGGTGCAGGTGGATGGGCGCGCCGAGAAAGCGAGCCGACGGCTCGAGCCGGGGAGTACGGTCGCCGTCACGATCCCCGCGCCGGTCGGGCGTGAGATCCTCGCCGAATCGATCCCGCTGCGCGTCGTCTACGAGGACGTGGATGTGGTGGTCGTCGACAAGCCCGCGGGGATGGTGGTGCATCCCGCGCCTGGCAATTGGTCGGGGACGTTGGTGAACGCGTTGCTCGGCCGCGGCCAGGCGTTGGCGGCGGGAGGTGGGACGGAGCGCGTGGGGCTCGTGCATCGCCTCGACAAAGAGACCTCGGGGCTCCTGATCGTGGCCAAGACCGATCGCGCGCACACGGTGTTGAGTGGGGCCCTCGCGGCGCGCACCATCACGCGCCGCTACGCCGCGCTCTGTTGGGGGCATCTCGACGCTGACGAGGTGCGCGTCGATCAGCCGCTCGGGCGCGACCCCAACGATCGGACCCGTGTCGCGATCCGGCGGGATGGCCGTCAGGCACGCACCGATTTCCATCGACTCGCGCGGTTCGACTCGTGCGATCTCTTGCGTGCGCATCTCCACACGGGGCGTACGCATCAGATCCGCGTGCATCTCGCCTCCATCGGTCATCCGGTGGTGGGGGATGACACCTACGGTGGCGGCGGTGGCCGGAAGCTCGTCGCGCTCCCACCCAAGCGACATTTCCTCCATGCGGCGTGGTTGGTCTTCCCGCATCCGGTGACCGGGGCGCCGGTCGAGCTCCGCTCGCCGTTGCCCGAGGATCTGCGGCAGTGCTTGCGCACCGTGGCGGGGGATCCGCTCTGGGGCGCCGATGAGGATCCGCTCGAGGCGCTCGGGTTCTACGCGGGCGGGGCGGGGGCGTGAGCCGCGACGAGCGGCGGTGGGGGACGCGTCGCGGGTGGCGGCTGAGGTGGGTATGGCACCTCGTGGTCGGCGCGAGCCTCGTGTTCATGGGGCGCGCATCCGCCGTGATGGCGCAGGATCCGGCATGGCTCGCGGTGCCGCCGGGTGCCGAGATGCATGAGGCGGGACGCTTCTCGATCCTCGCCTTCCCGAGTGAGTCGCGATTGGCTCGGGCCCTCCTCGACGAGGCGCGCGCGCGCGACACCTTCCCCGGACTCGCTCGACCGCAGGATCGTGTGCGCATCGCGCTCGCGCCGAGCGAGGCGGTCTTTCGCGCCTGGGTCGGCCCGAATGCCCCAGAATGGGGCGCCGCGATTGCGATCCCCGCGCGGCGGCTGATCATCATGCAGGGGCGGGACGCCGGTGCCGATGCGGGGGAGCCGCGGCAGACGCTGCGGCACGAGCTTGCGCATCTCATGCTCGCCGAAGCGATGGGTGGACTCGTCCCGCGCTGGTTCGATGAGGGCTATGCCTCGTATGCGGCAGGGGAGTGGGGGCGCGAGCAGGTGCTCGCGACGAGCCTGGGGCTGGTCTGGCGTGGCGTGCCGACCTTCGCGGGGCTCGACTCGGCGTTCATCGGCGGGGCGACGGGGGCGACC
Organism: Gemmatimonadaceae bacterium; assembly: GCA_964228675.1. Lineage (GTDB taxonomy): Bacteria > Gemmatimonadota > Gemmatimonadetes > Gemmatimonadales > Gemmatimonadaceae > Pseudogemmatithrix. The sequence goes on along the minus strand of CAXRBM010000054.1, from coordinate 11,303 downwards.
CGGGCCTATGCTCTGGCGCACCGTGCGGTGGCGGAGCTGGGGGCCCTCGGCGGGGCGGGGGGGCTGACACGGCTCTTCGACGCCTGGCGGTCGACCGGATCCTTCGACCGAGCGGTACGGCAGGTGCATGGGATGACCGAGCCCGGGTTCGAGCGCCATTGGCGCTCCCGCGTTCGCCGGCAGTACGGGGTGGTGGCCCTCGCCGCCGACCTCGGGGTGCTTTCGGTGGTCCTCGGCTTCTTCCTCCTCCCCCTCTGGTGGCAGCGGCGACAGCGGCAGCGGGCCCGGCTCGAGGCCCTCCGGGCGCGGGATGCTGCGCAGGAGGCGCGGGAGCGGGCGAGTGCCCTCGCCACCCTCCTTGGCGAGGGGACGTCCGAACCCGCGGCGGAGCAGCCGCGTTCATTTGACAGAGGGGAAGGCCCGGTCTAGACTCCTCCCTCTATGACCGGAACGAATGGGACGGGGGTCGCGGCATCGCGGTCCACGCTGTGGTGGGGATTGGCGGCCGCTGCCCTGGCGGTCGGGTACGCGGACCTGTGGCGGGGCGGGGTGACGGTGGCCCCGATCCTGTTGGTGGTCGGCTACTGCATCCTGATCCCCATCGCGATCCTGAGATGAGCGACCGCGCCCCTCAGGTCGCACACCGGGGCGAATAGCTCAGCTGGTTAGAGCACCTGCCTTACACGCAGGGTGTCGGGGGTTCGAATCCCTCTTCGCCCACTGCAGCTCGCGGTACCGATGGACCGTTCCCGGACGGTTCAGGTGTATGAGGAATCAACGCTCCCTGAGGAGGAAGATCGTGAAGGTTCGGCTCCCCGTTCGTCCCGTCGTCGCGCTGGTCGTGGGTCTGGTCGCCGGTGGCGCCGTCCCCGCCTGGGCGCAGCCGCCGCGCACCCCGCCCGGTCCGAACACGCCGCGCACGATGGTGCAGGTCTTCGGCTCCGTGGACAAGGTGGTGGGGCCGGAGGCGTCCGATGAGCTGCGCGATCGCCTCATCCGCGCCTATCCGTCGCGTCTCCTCTGGGTGATCGACAAGAAGGACATCCTCTCGATGCTCGAGCAGTCGGGCTATCCGATCGATGAGCAGCTCCCGCCGAGCGATGAGGCGCAGCTGGCCAAGGCGCAGCGCGCCGATGATTACCTTCGCGGGAAGGTCACACGTGACGGGGTGAACCTCCGCGTCGAGGCGTCGATCGTGCTCACGCGCGATCCGTCGCTCGTGCAGCCGCTCCCGGTGGCCGAGGGGAATCGCGCCGACCGCGCCGTGGCGCCGCTGGTGAAGGCGATCCAGGATGCGCGGAGGCAGCTCCCGCATGAGAAGGCGTGCATGAACGCCGCGCGAGACAACAAGCTCGACGAGGCGCTCAAGGCCGCGGACGCCGGGATCGCCGAGTATCCGCAGGCGACGCTCGTCCGCTACTGCAAGATGCAGGTGCTCGTCCGCAAGGAGGCGTCGCCGGCGGAGCAGGTGGCGATGGCGAAGGAGATCCTCGCGATCGATCCGAACTCGCGCGCCGCGCTCGCCGTGGCGGCCGATGCGGAGCAGAAGGCCGGCAACGCGAATGAGGCGAACGGCTATCTCCTGCGGCTCCTCGCCGCGAACCCGGGCGATGCCGCCCTCGCGACCCGCGTGATCGATGCGCTGGCCGCCAGCGGGAAGCTCGATGTCGCGAAGGAGGTCGTGGTGAAGGCGGTCGCCGAGAACCCGGGGGACATCGACCTCGTGGAGCTGCAGTTCAAGATCCTCTCGGCCTCGGGCGATCTGAAGGGCGCGATCGCGACGGGGGAGGAGCTGATCCAGCTCGACTCCACCCGGGCGGACGCCGCCTTCTTCACGCGCCTCACCGCGCTCTATGCCTCCGATAGCCAGACGGTCAAGGCGGCGGAGGTGGCGGGTCGTGCCACCAAGCGCTACGCACAGGATGCCGATCTCTGGCAGCTCTACGCCCAGACCCTGAAGAAGGCGGGGCAGGGGCAGCCGTCGATCGTCGCCGCGCGCCGGGCGCTCGAGATCAACCCGAAGATCCCCAATGGGTGGACGCAGATCGCGGTCGCCTATAACGATCTCAACCTCCCGGATAGCGCGCTCCTGTCGCTGCGGCAGGCGAAGAGCGCCGGGGACGATGCGAATCAGATCGGGGGCTTCGCGCTCTCGATCGGGAATCGCCTCTATCGTTCCGCCGTCGCCGAGGATCCCAAGAAGGCGGCGTCGTTCCAGGCGGCCCTCCCGTACCTCCAGTTCGCTGACAGCACGACCACGGACGCCCAGCTCAAGGGGAACGCCAAGTTCCTGATCGGTGTCTCGTCGTTCTACACGGCGCAGGTGATCGCGACCGGATTGCAGGCGAGCAAGAGCTGCGACGAGGCCAAGGCCGCGCAGGCGGCGGCGGCCGATGCGATGACCTACACCCAGCAGGGGGGGCGCACCTCTCCCGATGCGGCGGCGCAGATCCTCGGCCTCGTGAACCAGCTCTCCCCGTACATTGACCGGCAGGTCACGACGCTCTGCAAGCCCTGATCCTCGGCGCTCCGAGGGGCCTGACACCCGCCGACGCTTGCGTCGGCGGGTGTCGTGTTTTCGGGCGCCGGCTCCACCATCTTTCACCCGTGCCGCGCCCGACCATCTCTCCTGAGCCTGTCCCGCCGATAGAGGACCGCGCGTCCGTGCGGGACGCGTCGGCGTTCGGGAGTGCGTGGCATGATCCGGTGTTGGTGCACGAGGTGTGCGAGGCGCTCACCTCGTGTGACACCGTGCTCGATGGGACGCTCGGAGGCGGAGGGCATAGTGCGGCATTGCTCGCCGCCGGCCATCGGGTGATCGGGCTCGATCGCGATCCCACGGCGCTCGCGGAGGCGGGCACCCGGCTCGCGTCGGTGGTGCACGCGGCGCGCTTCGAGGCGGTGCTGGGGAATCACGACACCATCGACGAGGTCACGGCGCTCGCCGATCGGCGGTTCGATGGGATCCTCCTCGATCTCGGGGTCTCATCCAAGCAGATCGACGATGATGCGCGCGGGTTCTCCTTTCGCCCCGGGGTGGCGCTCGACATGCGGATGGATACCGCCCAGGCGATGACGGCGGCCGACTACTTGAACACCGTCGAGGTGGAGGCGCTTACGGCGGTCTTCCGCGAGGCGGGGGACGAACCGAAGGCGCGCCGCCTCGCGCAGGAGATCGTGCGGCGACGCGCGCGGGCGCCGTTCGCCGTGAGCGATGATCTCGTGGGGGCGATCCGCGCGGTCTTGGGGCCGCGGAGTGGGCCGTCGGATTTCGCGCGGCTCTTCCAGGCGGTGCGCATCGCGGTGAACGACGAGCTCGACGGGCTGCGGCAGGCCTTGGTCTCGCTGCGCGAGCGCCTCACCCCGGGTGGGGTCTTCGCGGTGATCAGCTATCACTCCGGCGAGGACCGCGTGGTGAAGCACGCCTTTCGCGAGTGGAGCTCCGCCTGCACCTGTCCACCGCGGCATCCGCGCTGCAGCTGCGGGGGCGTCGCGCTCGGCACCGCGGTCACGCGGAAGGCGATCCTCGCCACGGCGGAGGAGATCGCGCGCAATCCTCGGGCGCGGAGCGCGAAGCTGCGGGTCTGGCGCCGCGCCTGCGAGGTATACTGACCATGCGCGGACGCACCAAGCTGCTCCTCGGCTTGCTCGGTTTCTTCCTGCTGGCCACAGGCGTCATATGGAGGCGGAGCACGGGGCTCGCGCAGGCGCGTGAGCTGCGTGCCCTGGAGCAGCGGCGGACCGCCCTCGAGGCCACGGAGGCCGCGCTCGAGGGGGAGATCCGTGACGCGTCCAGCCGGGCTCGGCTCGCCCGCTCGGTCGAGGAGCGCCTCGGCCTGCGCGTGCCCGCCGAGAGTCTCGTGATCCGCCTTCCACGTCCTTCCCCGGGGTCCGTCCCGCCGTGATTCGCGTCAGTCGCCTCGGCCTCGTGCAGGGGGCGTTCCTCTGCTTCGCCGGCGCCCTGCTGCTCCGCTCGGCGTGGGTCCAGCTCTACCAGCGCGACCGGTGGTCCGAGGTGGCGCGCGCGCAGCAGACGGTCGAGACGGAGCTCCCACCGCGGCGCGGGGCGATCCTCGATCGCGCGGGGACGGTGCTGGTCGAGAGTCGCGCACTCGTGCGGTTGGACATCGCGCCCACCGAGGTGCGTGACCGTGCCGTGCTGCGAGCGGCGCTGCAGCGGAGCGGAGTCCCGGAGACCTTCATCGCGCGGGCGACCGATCCCAAGCGGAAGTGGGTCGAACTTCCTGGGCGCTTCCTCTCCACGGAGGTCGAGGACCTCTTGGCGATGCGCGGGGTGCATCCGCGTCCGGTGCTCGAGCGGGTACCACCGCCGACGCAGGGGCTTCGCAATCTCCTCGGGACCACCGACCGCGACGGCCAGGCGGTCGGAGGGGTCGAAGCGTCGCTGAACGCGGTGCTCGAGGGAGAGAAGGGGCGCACGGTGTTGGTCCGCACGGGGCGCGCCGGGGCCTTGGCCTCGCCGGAGGAGCGGAGCGTGGCGCCCGTGGATGGGCAGTCGGTGGTGTTGACCATCCATCAACCGCTGCAGGACATCGCGGAGCGCGTGCTGACCGATGCGATCACCGAACGCAACGCGCGCGGGGGTGATGTCCTCCTCCTCGACCCGCACAGTGGGGAGATCCGTGCGTTGGCGAGTCGGCGCGCGCGGGCGGATGCCTCGGGGGCGACAGCGCTCACGGAACCGTACGAGCCGGGCTCGACGGTGAAGCCTTTCATCGCCGCGGCGCTCATCGAGCGCGGTCGGGTCGAACTCGATGAGGTGATCCCGACGTACAACGGCGTGATCGAGCGACACGGGCGCAAGATCAAGGACGTGCATGAGGCGGCGTCGATGACGGTCGCCGAGGTGATCAGCCAATCGTCGAACGTGGGGATCATCCAACTCGCCGAGCGACTCTCGTTGCGGGAGCAGTACGAGGCGCTGCGTGATGCGGGGTTCGGGATGGTGACGGGGGTGCCCTATCCCTCGGAATCGCCGGGGCGGTTGCGTCCGGTGCAAGAGTGGTCGAAGCAGTCGCCGGCCTCGCTCGCGATGGGCTACGAGCTCTCGGTGACGCCATTGCAGTTGGCGATGGCCTACGCGGCGTTCGCGAATGGGGGGGAGTTGCTCGAGCCGGCGCTCGTGCGCGAGGTCCGCGGCCCTGATGGGTCGGTACGGTTCCGAGCGCAACGTCGGACGGTGCGGCGGGTGATGTCGCCAAGCACGGCGGCGATGATGCGGAAGTTGTTGCGCGACGTGGTGACGACGGGGACGGGCGCCCGCGCCGATCTCGCCGGGTATGGCGTCGCGGGGAAGTCGGGGACGGCGCGACGGATGCGTGACGATGGGCGTGGGTACGAGGAGGGCGCGTACACGGCGAGCTTCGTCGGGTTCTTCCCCGCGGAGGATCCGCAGCTCGTGATCCTCGTGAAGCTCGACGCCCCGGAGGGGGCGTTCTATGGGGGCGAGATCGCGGCGCCGGTCACGAAGGCGGTGTTGCAGGCGGCGCTCGCGGCACGGGATGGCGCGCTCGAGTTGAAGGGATCGCCCACGGTGCCGGCGCCAGTGACGATCGCGGAGGCGACGCCTGATGCTCGGGTGGTGACGCCCGCCGTAGCCGCCGCCCCGACGGTCCCCGAGACGACGGCGAGCCAGTCGGCTGTGGTAGCACCCGTGGTGGCGCCTGTGGCGGAGGCGCCGCCGCGCGTTCGCTCCGATGCGCCCGTGGTCTACGATCTCGCCGTGCCGGTGAGCCCACCGCGGCGTGTGGTGATCTCGCGTCCGGTGCCGGAGGTGCGTGGCCTCTCGATGCGTGCGGCGGTGCGCACGCTGCATCGCGCCGGCTTCCGGGTGACGATCGATGGGACGGGGGCGGCGGGGGAGACCTCGCCGGCCGCGGGAACGATGCTCCCCTCGGGGAGCGTGGTGCGATTCGCGCCGATGCGCGGGAGTGAGCGATGACGGAGCAGGGGATCGTCGAGCGGATCCGGGGGGCGCTCGAGCGTGCGGGGCAGTTGGTCGAGGTCCGTGGCGTGCTGCCAACGGCGATCACCGGGATCACCGATGACAGTCGGCAGGTGTCCGCCGGGATCTGCTTTGTCGCGGTGCGCGGGAGCGCGCGCGATGGGCACGACTTCCTCACCATGGTGCAGCAGGCGGGGGCGGGACTCGTGATCGTGGAGGATACGGGGGCCTGTACCGTGCCGGCGCTCGTGGTGCGCGAGAGTCGCATCGCCGCGGCGGTGGCGGCCGCCTCGTTCTATGGCGAACCGGCCTCGCAGCTCACGCTGATCGGCGTGACGGGGACGAACGGCAAGACGACCACCGTGCACATCCTCCGCCATCTGCTCGATGCGCCGGCGGGGCGCGCGGCGAGCATCGGGACGATCGGGGTGCGGATCGGAAGTGAGGGACGGACGCTCCCTGGCGGGTCGGGGCTCACGACGCCCGGGCCGATCGAGCTGCAGCGGGTCCTGCGGGCGTTGGTCGAGGCGGGCGTGACGACGGTCGCGATGGAGTGTTCGTCGCACGCGTTGCATCAGCGGCGCATGTACGGGCTCACCTATCAGGTAGCGGTCTACACCAACCTCACGCGCGAGCACCTCGATTATCACGGCACGATGGAGGCCTATCGCGACGCGAAGTCGCAGCTGCTGATGCAGCTCGCGTTCGCCGGGACCGCGATCATCAACGCCGACGACCCGATGTGGGCGGGGCTCCCCGCGGTGCCGCGGACGCTGCGCTTCTCCCTGACAGATCCCGAGGCGGCCATCCGCGCCGCGGAGCTGCGCTATCGCGCCGGTGGGAGCGACTGGACCCTCGTCACCACGCAGGGACGGTTCCCGGTCACCTATCCGTTGATGGGAGACTTCAACGTCGCGAACGCGCTGGCCGCGGCCGGGGCGGCGCTCGCGCTCGGCGTGCCGGCCGCGACGATCGCCGAACGGTTGGGGAGCGTCCCGCAGGTACCGGGGCGGCTCGAGGTGCTCCACGAGCATCCCACGGTGTTGCGGGACTATGCGCACACCCCCGATGCCTACGAGCGGGTCCTGACCGCGCTGCGGCCGTACACCGCTGGTCGGATCATCCTCGTCTTCGGGTGCGGCGGGGACCGCGACCGCGGGAAGCGGCCGCTCATGGCGAACGTGGCGCATCGCCTCGCCGATCGTCTCGTGATTACCGATGACAATCCACGCACCGAGGACCCTGATCAGATCGTCGCCGACACCGTGGCCCCGTTGCCGCCAGGGAGCTACGAGGTGATCCGCGACCGTCGCGAAGGGATCGCGCATGCGCTCCGCCTCGCTGACCCGGCGCGGGATGTGGTGCTGATGGTCGGGAAGGGCCCCGACACCTATCAGATCTACGGGACCACGAAGTATCCGTTCGATGAACGCGAGATCGTGCTCGATCTGCTCCGAGGGTCGGCATGAGCTTCTGGACGGTGGAGCGGGTGGCGGCGGCGTTGGGGCATGGGCCGTCGGACGGACGTCCCCTGAGCGGGATCACGACCGACACGCGCGCGCTGACCCCCGGGAGCTGCTTCGTCGCGCTCCGAGGTGAGCGGTTCGACGCGCATGACTATCTCGCGCAGGCGGTCGCCGCGGGGGCATCGGCGCTCGTCGTCGAGGATGCGACCCGCACCGCGGGACTCGGCGTCCCCGTCTTCACCGTCGAGGACACCCATCTGGCCCTCGCGGATCTCGCCCGCTATCGCCGCCTCGCATGGGCGCGCCCCGTGGTGGCGGTCGGGGGAAGCAATGGGAAGACGAGCACCAAGGAGCTTCTCAAGGCGGTCCTCGGGAGCCGGCTCCGCGTGCATGCGACGACGGGCAACCTGAACAATCGGGTCGGCGTGCCACTGACCTTGCTCGCGCTCGATGATGCCGCCGACGTCGCGGTGATCGAGGTGGGGACGAACCAACCGGGGGAGATCGCCTTCCTCCGTGATGTCGCGCGCCCCGATGTGGCGGTGGTGACGACGGTGCAGGAGGAGCATCTCGAAGGGTTCGGGGACCTCGCCGGGGTGATGGCGGAGGAGCTCGCGCTCTGCGACGAGGTGCCGATCGCGGTGGTGCCGGCGGCGGAGCCCGAGGTGGTGGCGGAGGCGACGCGACGCGCGGGACGGGTGGTCGCGGTGACCGTGCCGACGACGAGTGGGGTTCACGCCGACGGGCGCGGCTATCTCGACGTCGAGGGCACGCGCGTCGAGCTGCCGTTGCGTGGGCGGCACAACGTGGCGAACGCCGCGCTCGCGCTCGCCGTGGGGCGGGAGTTCGGGATCGCGCCCACTGACGCCGCACGTGGGATTGCCGCGATGCCGCTCCCCTCGATGCGCTCGGCGGTCACGCCGCTCGGACGCGCCCTCCTGTTGAATGATGCCTACAACGCGAATCCCGGCTCGGCGAAGGCCGCACTCGACCTGCTGACGGATATCGGGGCGGGGCGCCAGCGCGTCGTCGTCCTCGGGACGATGCGAGAGTTGGGCGCCGCCGCGCCGCGGGCGCACCGCGAGGTCGCCGAGGCGGCGCTCGCCGGGGGCTTCGACCTGATCTGTGGGATCGGCGAGTTCGTCCCCGCGCTCGAACAGCTCGCGCTCGGTGACCCGCGCGTTCTGCTCGCGAATGATGTCGATGATCTCTGGCCGCAACTGCTGCCGCGCCTCACCCCCGATGCCGCCGTCCTCCTGAAGGCCTCTCGCGGGGTCGCGCTCGAACGCCTGGTCCCGCACCTCACCACCTGGGCGACTGCCTGATGCTCTACGAGTTCCTCCTCCCCCTGACGCGCTACGAGAGCGGATTCAACATCATCCGCTACATCTCGTTCCGGGCGGCGGGCGCCGCGATGACGGCGCTCCTCGTCTCCTTCGTCCTCGGCCCGATGCTCCTGCGCGTGCTGCAACGGATGCAGGTCCATCAGGTGGTGCGCGAAGGGACCCCCGACACGCATGCCGGGAAGGGGACGACGCCGACGATGGGCGGCCTGATCATCCTCGCGGCGATCGCCCTCGCGACGCTGCTTTGGATGCGCTTCGATAGTCGCTACGTCTGGCTCGCGCTCCTCGTGACGCTCGGCATGGGGGCGATCGGCTTCCTCGATGACTATCTGAAGCTGATGCAGAAGCGCGCCGGACAGGAGAACCGTGGGCTCGTGGAGCGCTATAAGCTCGCGGGGCAGGTGACGATCGGGCTCACGCTCGGGCTCGTGATCTGGCAATGGCCGTTGAGTCAGCTCTCGGGGACGGCGACCACGCTCCCCTTCTACAAGTATCTGCTCGTGACGCTGCCTCCCGTCACCTATCTCGCCTTCGTCACCTTCGTGATGACGGGGACGAGCAATGCGGTGAACCTCACCGATGGGTTGGATGGCCTGGCGTCCGGATTGATGGCGATCGCGATGCTCACCATGGCGGTCTTCGCCTACGTGATGGGGCGCGTGGACGCGTCGGAGTATCTGCAGATCTTCTACCTGCGCGGGGCGGGGGAGCTCACCATCTTCTGCGCCGCGGTCTTCGGTGCGGCGGCGGGGTTCCTCTGGTACAACGCGCACCCGGCGCAGGTCTTCATGGGAGACACCGGGTCCCTTGCCCTTGGCGGGGCCTTGGGCGCGGTGGCGATCCTGCTCAAGAGCGAGTTCCTCGTGCTGATCGTCGGCGGGGTCTTCGTGGCCGAGACGGTCTCGGTGATCGTTCAGCGCTCGACCTTCAAGTGGCGCCGGCGCCGGCATGGGCTCGAGTATGCGAAGGCGCATCGCGTCTTCCTTCGCGCGCCAATCCATCATCATTTCGAACTGAAGGGGTGGCCGGAGACGCAGGTGGTGGTGCGCTTCTGGTTGCTGGGGGTCCTCTGCGCCTTCCTGGCGCTCTCCACGCTGAAGATCCGATGACACCGCAGGGATTGTCCGCGCTCGCGAGCGCGGGTGAGATCGCGGTGATCGGGCTCGGGGCGAGTGGCGCAGCGGCGGCCCGTCTGCTCGCGCGCGCGGGTGCGCGGGTCTACGTGAGCGATGCGGGGCGGGGCGATCGGGTGCAGCAGCTGGCGGCCACGTTGCGCGCCGACGGGATCGATGCGGAGTCGGGGGCGCATGACCTCGATCGGATCGCTCGCGCGGGGACGGTGGTCGTGAGCCCCGGGGTCCCGCCGAGTGCGCCGCCAGTGGCTGCCGCGCATACGCGGGGGATCCCCGTCCTCTCGGAGATCGATGTCGCGCTTCGCGCGCTTCCCGCGCTGACCTACATCGCGACCACCGGGACGAACGGGAAGACGACGGTCACCGCGCTGATCGGGCATCTCCTCCGCGCCGTCGGGCGCGACGCCGTCGAGGCGGGGAACATCGGGACCCCGCTCGCCGAGATCGCGATGCGAGAGACGCCACCCACCTGGGCCTCGCTCGAGCTCTCGAGCTTCCAGCTGCACGACACGCCATCCGTCGCTCCGCGGGTAGCGGTGCTCACCAACCTGAGCCCCGACCATCTCGATCGGTACGACTCGCTCGACGCGTATTACGGCGACAAGATGCGGCTCTTCGCGAACGCCACCGCGCAGTCGCTCCGTGTGGTGAATGGCGATGACGCCGAGGTGATGCGCCGCACCGCCGGGGTCGTGGGCCGCGCGCTCCGCTTCTCGCTCACGGATGCCACGGCCGAGGCGTGGTACGATCGGGTCGGCGACCGCCTGATACTCGCCGGGACGCCGCTGCTCTCGCGCGCCGAGCTGCATCTCCTCGGCGACCACAACGTCGCCAACGCGCTCTGTGCCGCGCTCGCGGTCTGGGCGGCGGACCCCGCACACCAGACGGCGGAGGCGCGCGCTCGGCTCGCCGAGGGACTGCGCTCCTTCCGCGCGATCCCGCATCGTGTGGAGCCGGTGGGGGAGGTCGGTGGGGTGCTCTGGGTGAACGACTCCAAGGCGACGAACGTGCAGGCGGCCCGGGCCGCGCTCGAGGGGATGACGCGGCCCGTGGTCCTCCTCTTGGGTGGGCGGCACAAGGGAGAGCCGTACACCGCGCTCGGCGAGGCGCTTCGGACGCGCGTGCGGCACGTGGTGGCGTACGGCGAGGCGGAGGCGCGCATCGTCGAGGACCTACACGGTGTGGTGCCGGTGGAGGGGGCAGGGACCGACTTCGCGCACGTCGTGGCACGCGCGCGGGCGCTTGCGCGCGCGGGTGACGTGGTCCTCCTCGCCCCGGCCTGCTCCAGCTACGACATGTGCACCGCTGATCAGGAACGTGGGGCGCCCGTCGCGCGCCTCGCGCGTGGCAGATGAGCGGCGCCCCCGCGCTTGATCGCCACCGATGGCGCATG
>CAXRBM010000053.1:0-2979 GCA_964228675.1 Gemmatimonadaceae bacterium | reverse complement strand
TCCGACGGGATGGCCCCCAGTCGCTGACGTCGATCGGCCCGCAGATCGATTCCGTGCTCGACGGCCTCGCGGTCGCGCATGCCGCGGGGATCATCCATCGCGATCTCAAGCCCGAGAATATCCTGATCGATCGGTATCGCCGCTGGCGGATCGCCGACTTCGGTCTTGCGAACGCGATGGGGGGCGAGCTCGCCGGCGCGTCAGGGACGCCGGCCTTTGCCGCCCCTGAGCAACTCCTCGGCGAGGAGCAAGGGGTGCAGACCGATCTGTTCGCGCTCGCGGGGATCGTGATCTATGCGCTCACCGGGGATCCCCCGTTCGCGGGGACCGATGGCAAGACGATCCTCGCCGCGCAGCTCGCCGGTCGGACGGAGCTCGATCACTTCGACTCGCATCTCCGGGCCTGGTTGCGACGAGCCCTCGCTGCCGATCCCGCTGATCGCTTCCGCGATGCGCAGACGATGCGGCATGCGTGGCGCGCGCTGGTGCGCGAGGCGGCGCGCGACGAGCGGCGGCAGTCGCGTCCGCTCGGACGGGTCTGGACGCACCTCCGCCGCCTCTTCGTCCGGCCGACGTCGACCTGATGCGGAGGGCCGTCCGCCAGGGGATCGGTGCGGTCCTCGCACTGATCACGCTCGTCGTGCCGGCTGAGGGACAGCTCGACACCACGCGCCGCACCGCCGCTCCGCGTGACACGGTGCCACGCGACACGGTGCCACGCGACACGGTACGCGCGCAGGTGATCGCTCCGATGCAGGTCACGGTGACCGGACGGGTGCAGGCCCTGCCGCGCGTCCCATGGGCCGTCGGGACGCAGGCGCTTCGCGACCTGCGCCGCGGCCAGGCGACCATCGGGATCGATGAGGCGCTCGCCAACATACCCGGCGTCGTGATCGCGAACCGCTACAACGCCGCCGTCGATCAGCGTCTCTCGATCCGCGGGGCGGGGAGTCGCGCGAACTTCGGCGTGCGCGGGGTGAAGGTCCTCCTCGATGGGATCCCCCAGTCGCTCCCTGATGGGCAGAGCCAACTCACGAACATCGATCTCGCCGCGATCGGTCGTGTGGAGGTCCTGCGCGGGTCGGCGTCGGCCCTCTACGGGAATGGGTCGGGGGGCGTGTTGAGTTTCACCACCGATCGCTCGGCGCCCGATCCGCTCGGAGTGACGGCCCGATGGCTCCAGGGCTCGTTCGGTCTGCGCAAATCCCAGCTGCGCCTGCGTGGGCGCGGCGATGCGACCGTCGGGGCGCTCTCCCTCTCGCGGACCTCGTCTGATGGGTTCCGACAACACAGTGCCTTCGTGACGGACCAGCTCTCGCTCGCCCTCGATCGATCGTTCGGCGCCGATCGGGTGCTCGAGCTTCGTAGTGGACTCACCGAGACACCGACGGCCTTCAATCCCGGCGCACTGACCCTCGCGGAGTATGCACTGAATCCCGATACGGCGGCCCTCGCCAATGTGCGCCGTGGCGCGCGACGGGCGATCGCCCAGCGCCATCTCTCGGCGCGACTGCGCGGTGGGGACGCGCAGCGGTCGTGGAGCGTGAGTCTCTACGGGCAGGGTCGTACCGTGGACAATCCGCTCGCGACGCCGCCACCCGCGCCCGCTGGCCCGACGAACGGCATTTACTCGACGATCGATCGCGCCGTCACCGGCGCGCGCGCCGAACTCACCCGGTTGCTCGGCGCGAGTGAGTGTCTGGGCCAGCTCACCAGCGGCGTGGACCTCCAACGTTCACGTGACTGGCGGCGCAACTGGCGCTCGACGGCCGGAGCGCGAGACCTCCCTACCGATACGCTCCTCCTCGAACAGCGCGAGATCGCCACGAGTGTGGGGCCCTTCGTGCAGTGGCTCGTCGATCCACGCGAGTGGATGACGGTGAGCGCCGGAGGGAGTCTGGATCATCTCACCTTCACGGTGTCCGATCGCTTCTCCGGTGACGGCGATGATGACTCGGGCCGACGCGCGATGCAGGCATGGAGCGGGCATCTGGGGGTCGTGCTCCGACCGCACCCCTCGGTCTCGCCCTATCTCAACTGGTCGACTGCCTTCGAGACGCCGACCACGACCGAACTCAATGCCCGGCCTGATGGGCTCGGCGGATTCAATCCCGAGCTCGGTCCGCAGCAGACCGCGACCGTCGAGGTCGGGGTGCGAGGCGGCCTCGGGGGGTCGCGCCTACGCTATGAGGTCGCGCTCTTCGATGCGCGCGCACGTGACGCGATCGTCCAGTACCTCGAGACGAACGGCCGTGCCTTCTTCCGGAACGCGGGACGCACACGGAGTCGCGGGGCCGAGGTAGGGGTGACGCTGGTGGTGCACCCGGCCGTGGAGCTCCGCACCGGCTGGACGCGTGCCGACTACACCTTCGCCACCTATCGCGTCCCCTCGGTGACGCGGCCCGCGCCGGCGCTCGACACGCTCGACGGGAATCGGCTCGCCGGGGTGCCTCGCACCTTGGTGCGTCTCGGCGCGCGCCTCACGCACCGTGGGTTCGCCCTCGATGCCGATCACACGCTGCAGTCGGCGCTCTGGGGGAACGATGCGAACACTGTGCGTGTGCCTGGCTGGGGACGGGGTCTACTCCAGCTTCGTGCGTCGTGGCGCGGACGGATTGGCGCGCAGGAGATCGAACCCTTTGCGGCGGTTCAGAACGCACTCGATCAATCCTATGTCGGCGCGGTCACGCTCAACGGGGCCTTCGGCCGGGTACTTGAGCCGGCACCGAGGCGCAATCTCTACCTCGGGCTCGAGATCGGAAGGGCATTGCGGCGCTGATTAGTTTCCCGCCTCATGTCCACTCCACTGGCTTTCAAAGTTCGGGAATCCGCGGTCGCGGGAAAGGGTGCCTTCGCCATCCGCCCCATCACGAAGGGCGAGCGCATTATCGAGTACACGGGGGAGCGCATCTCGCACCCGGAGGCCGATGCGCGCTATGACGACGAGTCGATGCAGGAGCACCACACCTTCCTCTTCTC
>CAXRBM010000052.1:0-4206 GCA_964228675.1 Gemmatimonadaceae bacterium | reverse complement strand
ACCTTGGCCCGGGCCGCATCCATCCGGTACCCCTGGCGCTCACCCTCCAACCGAGCCCCCTCGGCCGCCTTCCCATACGCCTCCGCCGCCTCGGCCGACTTCCCCGTCGCCTCGAAGCCAGCCCCCAGCAGGGCCTGGATCCCGGGCTTCAGGTCGCCAGTCGCCGACCCAAGCGCTTTCTGCAGCAGCGCGATTCCCTCCGCATGCTTCCCTTCATCGAAGAGGATCTGGGCGCTGAGCATCGCCGCCTGCCCGCCGGCCGCCGTCCCGGCATACCGGGTGGTGACCTTCTCGAGCTCGGTCAGCGCCAACGGCTTGTTCCCAGAGACGTAGGCCATCTCCCCGGCCTGATACGCCACGGACCCCTTCTCCTCCTTGATCTGGACCGACCGCTGCCAGAGCCAGACCCCGCCGACCGCGGCGGCGATGACCACCGCCCCGATGGTCAGTTGGCGACGATACAACAGGAAGGTCTCCCCGAGGGTCTCGGGCTCGATCGCGACGTTGGGCTGTGCGGGGGTGCCAGATGCAGGCATTGCGGTGATGGCTGAAGAGTTCACGGAACGGAGCCCGGTGCCGACGAACAGGACCGGGCACCGCGGAAAGCTAGCGGAGGCAGGTCGACCATAGAAGCGACACGACCCGCCGCCGAGTGCCCCCGGGCAGATTCGAACTGCCGACCTGCGGTTTAGGAAACCGTCGCTCTATCCACCTGAGCTACGGGGGCAAGAGAAGGCGGCCCTGGCACCCGAGCGCCTAGCCGCCTGCTCCAAACTTAACGCGAGGGTCTCCGATGACTCAGGGGTCGCGCGGCTTCGCGGTGCGACCCCCGCCGGACGACGAGCTGCCGGACGAAGAACCGCCACTCGAGGCCCCCGAAGAACCGGACGATGAGCTCCCACCACCAGAGCTCCCCGAGCGAACCGAGGATCCGCCGGAGTCGCCACTGCGCGGGCGCGCTCCGCTCGAGCCGCCTCCAGAGGGAGCGCTATACCCACCCCCCTTCACCACCCGACCCCCCGACTCCGGCGTCCGACCACCGATCCCGCCCCCAGGCCCGATCGGCTGCACCACGACGGGTCCACCGACATACCCAGGCCAGAAGCCGCCACCGAAGGGCGAGCCCCAATACCCGAAGCCGAACCCATTGTAGACCGGGGCATAGAGCCCGTAGTAAGCGAACGGCGCCCGACCACCGCAGGCCCAGGGATCGCGGATCCCCCACATCATCATGCAGGAGTTCCAGAGCGCCCAATCCGCCGCCGTCGGCGGGAGCATCGAATACCGCGGGATCCCACCACCGCCGCCGCCACCGCCCGTCGCGACGCCGAGCTCCGAACGCCGCGTCTGGAGGTCACGCCCACCCCCGACGATCGCGAACGACTCGGGGTACGACGCGGCGACGATGAGGTCGATGATCGGGTCGGCAGTGCCGAGATCATCCAACTCGATCAGATCCTGCGCGGAGACGCGACGCCCCGCGATCGCCGACCGCGTCGCCTCGGCCTCGGCGAGGAAGGGGGCGATGCGCGGACGCAGGTCAGACGGGATCACCTGGAGCCCGACCACCGGACGCAGGCGCCGCGCCTGCGTCGTGGCGATCGAGGCGACCCCCCCGCCCTGCATCTGCAACCAATCGCCGGTCTCGGAGATGACGAAGGCCCCGGCGCGCTGTTGACGCGGCAGGCCGTTGCACGCGATCTCCGAGTCCATCACGATCCGTTCGTCATCGCGCGAGACCCGCGCGCGCTCCCACCCGGTGCACCCCTCGGCGGTGATCTCGACCTTGGTCCCGTCGAGGCGGAGCACCGATTCCGTTCGCGCACCAGTCGGTGGCACCGTGATGAGTTGGAGGGCCGGCCCCTCCTGCGGGAGGACGCAGGTCATACCGGCGGCACCGGCCTCGGCATCCTCCCAACATCCGACGAAGGCGAGCGCGCGCCCCGCCTCCCGCTGCGCGAGGAGGGGGGCGGCCATCAGCATGAGGCCGCCGAGCAGAACCAACGAGAGACGACGCATGATCACGCTCCGGATCAGAGCCGCAGGGTGAAGCCGACGAGGGTCGTCAGCCCAGAGAGATCGAGACGATAGCCGACGAAGTCGCGCTCCGGGCGACTCGCATCGACACCCCCACGAAGGTACCGCACCTCCGTGGTGAGCAGGAACCGGGTCGAGAGATTGAGCTGCACCCCGCCGCTCGCCTGGACGACGGGCGCCCACCCAGTGCTCGTGAGCCGATCGGGCAGGACATCCGGTGGATCGGTCCGGAAGTCGACGAAGTCGCCGACCTGCTCGAAGCGATAGCGCGTCAGTCCGGCGCCGGCCCCGACGAAGGGCACCACCTTCGCGGGGATCCACGCCGTCGAGCCGATGGCGCGCCCCCGATCGGCGAGGTAGTAGCGCACCGTCGCCGTCAGCGGGGCGCGCAGGAAGGCCGTCGTCTGTTCGATCGGACGATCATCGGCATCGACCCAATCGCGATACTCGGAGGCGACGCGGGCCGAGGCCGGCATCAACCCGACCAGGAGCTCGGTGCGCGGCCCCACGGCGAATCCGAGATCGAACCCCAGGGTCGGGGCGCGGAAGTCCGCACGCGCAAGCGTGAAATCCGAGGTGGCGTAGCGAAAGAGATCCCCGCCCGCCATCGGCACATTCCAGCCGCCGAACAGGGTCACGGACGCCCCCGATTCACGGAAGAGGAACCCTTCCCCGCCTCCCGACTGTGCGACGGCCGGCGCGCGAGCGAGGAGCATCGCCCCCGCCACGATCGCCAACCCCCACCGCCACCGGATCCGACCGGTCATTCGTATGCTCCTGAAAGGTTCCCTACGGTATACACGAGCCAGGGCCAGAACGTTCACGCCTCGAAGCCGTGCGCGCCGATCAGCGGGACGAATCGCATGGGGTCGAGCCGTTCCTCTCGCAGGCCATCGGGCGAGCGGATGACCCGCACCAGTGCTTGTCCGTTCCGGTCGCCCACCGGGACCAAGAGCTGCCCACCGACGGCCAGCTGTTCCGTGAGCGGGAGCGGGATCTCCGGCGACGCCGCTCCGACGAGGATCGCATCGTAGGGGCCCATCTCCGGCCACCCGAGCGTCCCATCCCCGACGCGCTGGATCACCTGGTCGATCCCGCAGGCGCGAAGGGACTCCCGCGCCGCCTCGGCGAGGGCCGGGATCCGCTCGATCGAGAAGACCGCGGATGCGAGCCGTGTCAGGAGCGCCGCCTGGAAGCCAGACCCGGTGCCGATCTCGAGGACGCGCTCGCGACCGGAGAGTCGCAACAGGGAGAGGAACCGTGCGTGGACCGAGGGCTGACTGATCGTCTGGCCATGGCCGATCGGAAGCGGCGCGTCTTCGTACGCGCGATGGGCGACACCGGATGGTACGAACTGATGCCGCGGGATATCGTCGAAGGCCTTGAGCACGGCGATGTCGCCGATCCCCTTGGCCTCGAGCTCCTCGACGAGGCGACGCCGCGCCCCGCCGAACTGGCGCGCTACAGCGGCCGCCACCACCGCTCCGTGTCCTCGAGTCGCACGCGGTGCGTCAGGTCGAGATGCAGCGGGGTGATGGAGACGTAGCCGTCACGCACCGCCTGGAAGTCGGCATCGTCGCTCCCGCTCCACTCCACCGTGCCACCCCCGATCCAATAGATCTGGCGACCCCAGGGATCCTTCATCTTCGTCAGCGAATCGGAGAAGACGCGCTGGCCGAGACGCGTGAGGCGCACCCCTTTCACCTCCGACGGTGCACAGCGCGGGAGATTCACATTGAGCAAGGTGTCCGGCGGGAGATCCGGCAGACTCGTGAGATGCGTGAGGATCTTCGCGAGAACCTCGACCTGATCATCGAGCAGGTCATCGGCCCCGTGCAGCACCCGCCCCGCGAACGAGACGGCGATGCTCGGCACGCCGAGCGCGAGCCCCTCCATCGCCGCGGCGACGGTCCCGGAGTAGAGGACGTCCTCCCCCATGTTCGGCCCATGATTGATCCCGCTCAAGACGAAGTCGGGGCGCTCGGGCATCAGCGCCTCGATCGCGAGCATCACGCAATCGGTGGGCGTGCCGTCGATCTGCCAACGACGCTCCCCAAGCTGCACGGGGCGCAACGGATGATGGAGCGTGAGCGAATGGCTCGTCGCGCTCTGTTCGCGGTCCGGGGCGACGGTCCACACCTCCCCGAGTGGGGCCGCGGCACGTTCCAA
>CAXRBM010000051.1:0-18752 GCA_964228675.1 Gemmatimonadaceae bacterium | reverse complement strand
GGATAGACTGCGCGGGTTCAGCCGTCTCGCTCCGATCTCCCCCCAGCGACCGCTCGCGACACCGATGCGGCGGTGGAGCGCTGGCTCTCCCCCATCCGGACGGCGCCGGTCCTCGCGCTCGATACCGAGGGGGCGAGCTTCCACCGGTTCGTCGACCGCATCTGCGCGCGGATCCGGATCAAGCGCACCATCGCCGCCTCGGGCGTCGTCTTCGGGACCCTCGCGGTCCTCATCCTCATCGCCGCCTGGTCGGGCCCGACCCTCATGGACCAGTCCAAGGAGCTCCGGACCAAGCTCCCGGAGGCCGTCCTCAAGCTCGAGGGGTGGATCGCCGCTCGGCAGCCGGCGATCCTCGACCTGATCGACCCACAGGATTCGGTCGCCACGGCGGCCACATCGGATTCGGGGACGGCGGCGTCGGCCGCGAGCCGTAGCCGACTCCTCGGCGCCTTCACCCACTACGGCTCCACGCTCTCCGGACTCGCCCTCGGCGTCCTCCAATCCACCATCGCCGTCGCCGGCGCCATCGTCCTCGTCCTCTTCCTCTCGCTCTACGTCGCCGCCGACCCCGACGTCTATCGACGCGGGATCATCGCCCTCGTCCCCGTGAACCGACGGGCCAAGGTCGGCGCCCTCCTCACCGCCCTCAGCGACACCCTCAAGACCTGGTTCCGCACGCAGCTCATCGCGATGCTCGTGATCGGGACCGTCACCACCGTCGCCCTGGCCCTCCTCGGCATCCGCGGGGCGCTCCCCCTCGGGGTCATCGCGGGGATCTTCGAGTTCATTCCGAATGTCGGTCCCACGCTGAGCGCGATCCCCGCCATCCTCATGGGCTTCGCGGACACCCCGCGCACCGCACTCATCGTGGCGGGGATCTATTGGGGAATCCAGTTCCTCGAGAACAACCTCCTCATCCCCTACCTGATGAAGGAGCAACTCGACCTCCCACCGGCACTCACCCTGGTGACCCAGGTCGTCGCCGCCTACGTCTTCGGCTTCCTCGGCCTCTTCGTCGCGATCCCCATGCTCGCGGCGATCGTCGTGATGGTGCGGACCCTCTGGGTGGAGGACGATGCCCTCATCGCCCCCGCGCACCCTGGCGGCCCCGCGGGGATCGCCTGAACCTTGCGATCATCCACGGGGTCGACCAGCTTCGGCCCTCCTGCCACTCTTGCCTGAGTTCCCTCTGAGCCCTTCGACGCCCGCCCCCACCGCGCCACCGAGCGCCGCCGAACAGACTGCCGCCGCCCGCGTCGGCGCGGTCCTCTTCCGTAACCGCGGGTGGCTCCCGGTCCCCTTCTTGCTGGTCCCTCTCCTCGCCCCGGGTGGGATGACCCTGCGTACGACGCTCGTCGGTGCGGTGCTCATGGTCCTCGGCGAGGCGTGGCGGATGTGGGGGGTCGCGACGGCGGGGACGGTGACGCGACGTCGGTCGCGCAACGTGCAGAAGCTCGTGAACCACGGCCCCTTCGCCTGGAGCCGCAACCCCCTCTACGTCGGGAACTTCCTCATCTGGATGGGAGTGATCACCCTCTCCGGCGTCCTCTGGTTCCTCCCCGTCGCGATCCTCCTCTTCGCCGTCGAGTACTTCTACATCGTGCGCTACGAGGAAGGGGTGCTGGAGAGCATCTTCGGACGTGAGTATCTCGAGTATAAGGCACGGGTCCCGCGGTGGATCCCGCGCCCGCCGGCCGGTGGGAGCGCCGGGGAGTTCGCTTGGGCGGAGGCGTGGAAGAGCGAGATCAGCACCTTCCTGCAGTATGGGGTGATCATCGGGCTCTTCATCGGGAAGGAGCGACTCGGTCCGCTCTGGTAGCGGTCGACGCGCCGACACCGACTCGCGCACACCAGGGGAGAAAACACGACGGGGCGCCGGATTTCATCCGGCGCCCCGTGCTGCTTCTCGCTCGACCGCGCGGTCAGCGCGTCGGCTTGTGCGGCTTGGGCTCCTTCTGGAACGCCTCGCGATTGAGCTGCACGTACTGCTTGAGGTTCCCCGGTACGTCCTCCTCAGGGAAGATCGCCGTCACCGGGCACTCGGGCTCGCACGCGCCGCAGTCGATGCACTCGTCAGGATGGATGTAGAGCATCTCCGGCCCTTCATAGATGCAATCCACCGGGCAGACGTCGACGCAGGACTTGTCCTTGGTGTTGATGCAGGCTTCGGTGATCACGTACGGCATGGCGTCCTCGATGAGATGCGGTCGGACCGGGAAACGACTCTCCGGAAGATAGCATGGGAAAGACGGTGGGACACCCCGCCCCGTCACGGCGCTGGACAACCCCCCGCGCGTCCGATAATTCCTCGGGATGCACCTGACTCTGAATGGCCGCCCCGTGGACGCCGATCCCCCGGGCGAGACGACCCTCCTCGACTTCTTGCGCGACCATCGCGGACTCACCGGGACCAAGCGCGGCTGCGACCGCGCCGAGTGCGGGACCTGCACCGTCCTCCTCGATGGGGAGCCGGTCTATAGCTGCCGCACCCTCGTCCATCGCTGTGACGGTCGCGCCGTCGAGACCATCGAGGGACTCGGTACCGTCGATGCCCCGCATCTATTGCAAGAGGCCTTCGTCGCGGAGGATGCGACGCAGTGCGGCTTCTGTACCCCCGGGCAGATCATGGCGGCGGTCGCGGTACTCGCCCGTGAGGCGGACCCCACCGACGAACAGATCATCGCCGGACTGAGTGGGAACCTCTGCCGCTGCGGGACCCACCCCAAGATCGTGCGCGCGGTGCGACGCGCCGCCGCCGCGATGCGGACGGCCTCCCATGGCTGATCCCACGAAGACCGCCCCCCGCTTCGTCACCACGACGGTCGAGGTCGAGGGACGCACCGAGGAGCGCGTCGTCGAGGTCCCCGCCTTCCCGGTGGAACCCTGGGGGCCCGATGCCCAGCTCACCCATGTGGGTGCGCGCGCGCGTCGCGCCGATGGGCTTCTCAAGACGATGGGGCGAGCGCCCTACGTCACCGATGTGCGGCGCCCCAATCAGGCGTACGCCGCCATCGTGCGGAGCGACGTCGCACGCGGCCGCGTGCTCTCCATCGATACGGCAGCCGCGCGTGTTCTCCCTGGCGTCCTCGACATCATCACCCACGCCGACGTCCCCGCGCGCACCCGGCTCTTCCTCCCCGAGATCACCTACCTCGGCCAACCCCTCGCCGCCGTCTGCGCCACCACGTCGGCGATCGCCGAAGCGGCAGCGGCGCTCATCCGCATCGAGACCGAGCGATTCCCGCATATCGTGACCGTGGAGGGGGCGGAGACGAGCACGACCCTCGCGCGCCCCGGGCTCTCGCACAACCTGATGGGAGGCGGCCCCAAGGTCGTCGAACGCGGCGATGTCACCGCAGCGCTGGCGGCCGCCGAGGTCGTCATCACGCGCGAGGTGCGCACGCCCTGCGCCTTGCACAGCGCGCTCGAGCCGCATGCGGCCGTCGCGGAGTGGGAAGGCGATCGCGTCACCGTCTGGGAGAGCACGCAGGGGATCTTCCGCGTGCGCGACAACGTCGCGAAGGCCTTCGGCCTCTCGCTCGCGCAGGTGCGCGTGATCTGTGAGGCGATGGGTGGGGGCTTCGGCGCCAAGAACAATGCGGGGGCGCACACCTTCATCGCCGTTGCCTTCGCCAAGCGCCTTGGGCACGCCGTCGCCTGTCTCGTCGATCGCCCCGGCGAACAGATCGACACGGGGAACCGACCGAGCACCTGGCAGCGTGTCACCATGGCCGCGACCCGCGACGGCCAACTCACCGCGATCGATCTCGAGGCCACCGTCCCGCTCGGCATCTCCGGGTGGGAGGAGAGCCCCGGGGACATCTATCACGAGCTCTACGCCTGTCCGAACGTCCGCACGTCGGTCCGCATCGCGTATGTGAACACCGGGACGATGGCCGCCTTCCGCGCGCCCGGTCATGCGGAAGGGTCGGTCGGGCTTGAGATGGGGATGAACGCGCTCGCGCAGGCCCTCGAGATGGACCCGCTCGCGCTGCGCGAACGGAACATCGCGACGCACGACCAACGCCGCGGGCGTCCCTATACCGGGAATCGCCTCGCCGAGTGCTATGCCGAGGGGGCACGGCGCATCGGGTGGGTATCGCGGGCGACGCGCGCGCCGAGCGCACCGCATCGTCGACGTGGGTTCGGTGTAGCCTCACAGGTCTGGTCGACCGGTGGCGGACCACCGGCCTACGCCACCGTACGCCTCAACCCCGATGGCACCGCCGAGGTGCTCGCGGGATCACAGGACCTCGGCACAGGTACACGCACTATCCTCGCGCAGGTCGCGGCGGAAGCGCTCGGTCACCGACTCGATGCGGTGCGAGCCGTGATCGGTGATACCGCGACCGGCCCCTACAACGGAAACTCGTGGGGCTCGATGACCGTCGCCTCGCTGACGCCCGCGGTGCGCATGGCCGCAGAGGATGCGCGCCGTGCCCTGCTCGATGCCGCCGCAGGGATCCTCAACGTCGCCGTCGATCGCCTCGCCACGCACGAGGGCCGCGTCACGGTGCGCGACGACGAGCGCTCACTCGCCTTTGGTGAGGTCACCGCGAAGCTCGGCAACGTGATGATCCAGGGCCACGGGAGTCGTGGACCCAACCCCGATGCCGTGGGGATCGTCACCACCGGCGCGCAGTTCGCGGAGGTCGAGGTCGACACCGAGACCGGCGTCGTTCGCGTCCTGCGCATCGTCGCCGTGCACGATGCGGGGCGCATCGTGAATCCCACCCTCGCCGAATCCCAGCTCGAGGGCGGGATCATCCAGGGGCTCGGCTACGCCTGCTTCGAGGAACGTCCGCTCGATGAGCGCCTGGGACGCCCGCTCGCGCTCGGATTGCACGACTATAAGACCCCGACGCACGCCGACATCCCCCTCATCGACGGCCACTTCCTCGAGGGCGCCGATCCGCAGGCGAATACCGTCGGGGCGCGTGGGATCGCCGAACCCGCGATCATCCCCACCGCCCCCGCGATCGCGGGGGCCGTCGCCGATGCCCTCGGTGTCGAGGTCCCGGACCTCCCACTCACCCCGTGGCGTGTGCTCGCCGCGCTCCACCATGCGCCCCAGCATCGTTCGCCCTGACCTGATCCCCTCATGACTCGATCGCGCATACTCGTCGCCATCGCCCTGCTCGCCGCTGCCCTCGGCGCCAGCATCCCCGCACAGGCACAGCAGCGAAGCCCCACGGCGGCCGCGTCGGCATCAGACCTCACGCCGCGTCTCCTCCCCGCCCCACGGGAGCTCGTGAGCGTCGGCGTCCCGCAACGCTTCCAGACGACGATCGGCTTCGAAGGGCTTCGCTCCGATGCCGACCGAAGCGCGGCACGCGAATTCGTGGAGGCGATGCGGGAACGGGGGATCCGCGCGGAGCTCAACGCCTCGGGCCGTCACTGGCCCGTGGAGATCATCCGACGTGATACGCGCGAAGCCGAGACCTTCCTCACGCGGCAACGCCTCGTCTTCGATCCCACGATGGCGGCAGAGGGGTACATCCTCGTCACCACGGCGGATGGTGCGCATCTCATCGCCGACAGCGACGCGGGCGTCTTCTATGGCTTGCAGACGCTGAAGCAGCTCTTCGCCGGTACCGGGGATGGCCTGCGCCTGCACTCGGTCACGATCCGCGATTGGCCCGCGATGCGGTGGCGCGGCGTGCACGACGATCTCTCGCGTGGTCCCGTGCCGACGCTCGACTATCAGAAGCGACAGATCCGGCTCCTGGCCGCCTACAAGGTCAACGTCTTCTCGCCCTACTTCGAGCACACCCTCGCCTTCGCCTCGCACCCGCTCATCGCGCCACCGGGCGGCGCGATGTCACGCGAGGACGTCAAGGAACTGGTCGCGTACGCCAAGCGCTTCCATGTGACGATCATCCCGGAGCAACAGACCTTCGGGCATCTCCATCACGCGCTCAAGCAGGAGCTCTACGCGCCGCTCGCCGAGACGCCGCACGGGCATGTGCTCGCCCCGGACCAACCGGGCTCGCTCGCCCTCACGCGCGAACTCTTCGCGGAGATCGACTCCCTCTTCCCCGGTCCCTTCCTCCACCTCGGCGCCGACGAGACCTTCGAGCTCGGGAAGGGACAGACGAAGGCGCGTGTCGAGAAGGACGGGATCGGTCCGGTCTATCTCAAGTTCCTCGCCGACATCGAGGCCGCCCTCCGGCGCACGGGGCGTCGCTTCCTCTTCTGGGGCGACATCGCGATGAACCATCCCGCGCTCGTGAAGTCGCTGCCCAAGGATCTCATCGCCGTCGCCTGGTCGTACGAGCGGGCCGCTGGCTTCGAGCGCTTCCTCAAGCCGTACACCGATGCGGGGATGGAGACCTGGGTCGCGCCCGGCGTGAACAATTGGAATCGTGTCTGGCCGAACTACGCGATGACGTTGCCCAACATCCAAGGGTTCGCGCGTGAGGGACAGGCGGCGGGCTCCACCGGTCTCCTCAACACGAGCTGGGATGACAACGGCGATGCCCTCTTCGAGCAGACCTGGTATGGCCTGCTCTTCGGCGCGGCGGCGGGGTGGCAACCGGGGGAATCGAGCATCCCCGCCTTCCAGCGGAGCTTCGGCCTCCTCTTCCATGGGGATACCACCGGATTGATCGATGCCGCGCATCGCCATCTCATCGAGGCGCATCGCCTCCTGCAGTCGACGCGAGCCGGCGACGCCTCGAGCTATCTCTTCTTCGTCGATCCATTCTCATCCGAAGGCGTCATCGATCTCCAGCGGCTCCGCCCGCAACTCACCGCGGTGCGCGTGCAGGCCGAATCGGCGGTGGTGAAGATCCTCCAAGCCCGTCAACAGCAGCGGCATCTGCGTGAGCTCACGGCACTCGATGCCATGGAACTCGGCGCGCGACGCATCGACTGGATCGGCGCCAAGTTCCAGACCGCCGACGAGATCGTCACCGCATATATCAAGGCGACCGAACCAGGCAGAACGAACGTGTCGTGGGTCGATCTCGCTGAACTCTCTGGCATCAACGGGCGCCTCCAGGACATGCGAGACGGCTACGTGCTCACGCGCGAGCTCTTCGAGCGGAGCTGGCGGGCGGAGAACCGGCCGTATTGGCTCCAGAACAACCTCGCGCGGTACGACGCCGAGATCCTGACCTGGCTCCAACGGATCAATGCGATGGATCAGGCGCGCCGGCGGTTCAGTCGGGACCGGGTCCTGCCGACCCCGGAGGAGCTGGGGATCCCGCGGGCCCTCCTCCCGGCGCCCCCCGCTCCCCCGGTCCCTCCGGCGGCGGCCCCCGCCCCCACTCGCCCCTCAACGGCCCCCCGTCCCCCGGCGTAACTTGAGTGGTAGTTCGTAGGTCCACCCTTCTCCCGAGCGCGTCTTCCGTATGCGATTCCCCCGGTTGCTGTCCGTGATCGGTGGAGCGGCCCTCGTCGCCGCTCCGCTCACCGCACAGACCATCGACCCGACCGTCATCGACGGTCTCCGATGGCGTAACATCGGTCCCGCCAACATGGCGGGCCGTATCGCTGACGTGGAGGGGATTCCGCATCCCTCCAGGACCTTCTTCGTCGCCGCGGCCGCCGGCGGCGTCTGGAAGACGACCAACAACGGCACCACCTTCCGTCCGGTCTTCGACAACTACGGCGTCGCCTCCCTCGGCGACCTCGCGATCGCCCCGAGCGACACGAACATCATCTACCTCGGCACCGGCGAACCGAACTCGCGCAACTCCATCTCCCCGGGCGGCGGCATCTTCAAGTCGACCGATGGCGGTCTGACCTGGAACTTCGTCGGCCTCAAGGAGACGCAGCACATCGGGCGCATCATCGTCCATCCGACCAACCCGAACGTGGCCTGGGTCGCGGCGCTCGGAGCGGCGTGGGCGACGAACCCGGAGCGCGGGCTCTACAAGACCGTCGATGGCGGGAAGAGCTGGCAGCTCAAGAAGTTCATCAACGACTCGACGGGCTTCGTCGACGTCGACCTCCACCCGCGCGATCCGAACGTCCTCTTCGCCGCGAGCTATCAGCGCGTCCGGCAGCCCTGGTTCTACCGCTCTGGCGGCAACGGCTCCGCGCTCTGGAAGTCGACCGATGGCGGCGAGACATGGACCGAGGTGAAGGGCGGCGGCTTCCCCGCCACCACCAAGGGCCGCATCGAGGTCGCCATCGCCGAGTCCAACCCCGACTACATCTATGCGATGGTCGAGGCCGACTCGGTGAAGGGGGCCAAGCCGCAGGAGCTGCTCAACGGGCTCTACCAATCGAAGGATGGCGGGAAGACTTGGGAGCGCACGGCGAAGGACAACGTCCGTCCCTTCTACTACTCGCAGGTCCGCGTCCATCCGACCAACCCGGAGCGCGTCTGGTTCTCATCGACCCCGGTGAAGGTCTCCGATGAGGGCGGCAAGAACGCGCGCAACGCCACGGTCGGCATCCACGTCGACCACCATGCGATGTGGATCGATCCAAAGGACCCGCAGCGCCACATCGTCGGCAACGACGGTGGCATCGGCGTCTCGAACGACAACGGCGGGTCCTACATCTTCCCGAATACCTTCGCGATCGGACAGCCGTACAACGTCTCGTTCGACATGGCGGTCCCGTACAACGTCTGCGGTGGTTTGCAGGACAACGGCTCATGGTGCGGCCCGTCGCGTCGTCGGCAGGGCCCGATCACCAACGCGATGTGGTTCACCTACAATGGCGGCGACGGCTTCGTCACGCAGCAGGATCCGACCAACCCCGACATCATCTACGGGGAGTCACAGGGCGGGAACATCGGGCGGTACATCGTCTCCACCGGGACGCGCACTGCGCTCCAGAAGCCGAACTACCGTCCGCAGTACATGAAGTGGGAGGACAGCATCATGGTGGTCCGTGGCGACACGACCAAGCCCGCCACCCCGGCGATGACCCGGCAGATCGCCGCGCTGCGTGTGCAGCAGAAGGCCGATTCCATCGGGCTCTCGCTCCGCTGGAACTGGAACACGCCGTTCCTCCTCTCGCCGCACAACCCCTCGGTGCTCTACTTCGGCGCCAACCGCGTCCTCAAGAGCATGAAGCGTGGCGACGAGATGTATCCGATCTCCCCGGACCTCACCTACGCCGACACGATGAAGCTCCGCGTGTCGACGACGACGACGGGCGGGATCACGGTCGATGCGACCGGCGCCGAGACCTTCGGCACGATCGTCTCGCTCAACGAGTCGTCGGTGAAGCCGGGCTACCTCTACGCCGGCACCGATGATGGGCGCCTCTGGAAGTCAGAGAACGACGGCGGCAGCTGGACCGAGCTCACCGCGAACGTGCGCGGCGTCCCGGCAGGCACCTACGTCTCCCGCATCGAGCCCTCGCACTTCGATGTGAACCGCTTCTATGTGAGCTACGACAATCACCGGCGCGGGGACTTCCGTCCCTACGTCTACGTGACCGATGACGCGGGCCGCTCCTTCCGCTCGCTCGCCGGCAACCTTCCCATGGGCGGCCCGGACTTCGTGCATGTCGTGCGCGAGGACCTCAAGAACCCCGATCTCCTCTTCGTCGGCACCGATGTGGGCGCCTACGTCTCCGGTGATCGTGGCCAGTCCTGGCAGAAGTTCATGACGGGGCTCCCGAACGTCCCGGTGCATGATCTCGCGATCCACCCGCGCGAGGCGGAGCTCGTCGCCGCCACGCATGGCCGCGCCTTCTGGATCGTCGACATCGCCCCGCTCCAGCAGCTCACCGCGACGGTCGCGGCGAAGCCGTCGCATCTCTTCGCCCCGCGTCCCGCCTTCCAGTGGGGGGATCGCCCGGTCAGTGGCGAGTCGACCGGGAACATGCTCTTCCAGGCGCCGAGCCCGACCTATGGCGCTGACATCTGGTATCGCGTGACCAAGGCGGTCGGCCCGGTCCGCGTGGTGATCCAGGATGCGAAGGGCGATACGCTTCAGAGCCTCACCGGGATGGGGCAGCCCGGGTTGCACAAGGTGACCTGGAACTTCCAGGGTCGCGCCGCCCCGCGGCCCGGGCTCACCGGTGCCGCACTTCGCGATTCGATCCTCCAGTCGCGGAAGGTCCGCGCCGCCCTCGACTCCGTCGAGAAGGCCGGCGAGGTCCCGAAGCCGGCGATCGAGATGATCCGCCGCAACATCGAAGGCGGGGCGCAGGGGATGCAGGCGATGGCCCGCGCCTTCGGCTTCGGTGGTGGTGGCGGCGGTGGCGGTGGTGGGTTCGGTGGCGGCCAGTCGCAGCGCTGGGTCGATCGCCCCGCCGAGGGTCCTGCCACACAGGCTGGTGGCCGTGGTGGCGCTGGTGGTGGCGGCGGCGCGGGCGGTGCCGCTGGGGGCGCGATGGCCCAGATGATGGGGATGGATCAGAATCAGCTCTTCGAGGTCATGCGCGCGATCGGCGTCATGGGTGGCGGCGGCGGTGGTGGCGGCTTCGGGGGTGGGTCGATCCCGATCGCCGAGACCGGGGACTACCTCGTCTCCATCACCATCGACGGCCAGACGATGAAGCAGCCGCTGCGCGTCGAGCGGCTCGCCGGAGGGGCCTCGAGCGGCTTCCCCTTCGAGCTGGAGGAGATGATGACCGCCTACGAGAAGTGGCTCAAGCGGCAGCGCTGATCCCCATCGGGTGAGATGACAGAGCGGGGGCGAACCGAATGGTCCGCCCCCGCTCTCGTTTCCGCGAGCATCGCGCTCACCTCACGGCGCGCTCACCCGCATCGCGACCGCCGGCCCCTCGATCCCGCGTCGATCCACCGGACGCACCACCAGACGATCCGCCGGCGTCGTGAGCCGCACCTCCGTCGCGCTCCCGTGCAATAGCTGGCTGCGCCACGACCCATCCGCTTCGCGGAGCTGTACCATCCACCACTGGGGACGCTCCCCATCCACGGCGCGCAGACGCGCGACCACCTCGCGCGACCCCGCGCGGCGCAACTCCACCCGCGTCGCACCCACCGCCGGCGCCTTGAGCCAGGGCGAGGCCGGCACCAACGCCGTCCCCGCATACGCCTCGCGACGTAACCGCGTCGCCACCGAATCACGATCATCGAGGAACGCGATCGCCGAGAAGTGGATGTTCCCCGAGGCGCCGCTGTCCGCCCGCGTGAGCTTGACTTGCTGCAACATCTCCTCCGCGGTCCACGGGGTGCGCGACTTATCCGCCACGCGATTCGCATGATTCCCGGGCCAGAGATGCCGCCCGAAGGCATTCTGTTCCGCCCACCACCGGAGCAACACCGTGTACGGCTGCGCGGGCGCGGCATGCGGCCAGTAGAGCTGCGGGGCGAAATAATCGACCCATCCCTCTTGCAACCACTTCCGCGCGTCGGCATAGAGCTCGCTATAGGCATCGAACCCCTTCACGATCTCGGGGCTCCCCGGACGCCAGATCCCGAACGGACTCACGCCGAACTTCACCCACGGCTTCACCACATGGATGCTGTCATGGAGTGCGTGCACCAGCCGATCGACATTGTCCCGACGCCAATCGTCCCGTAGCAAGGTGCCCCCATCCCGCTGATACCGCGCATAGCTCTCGGCGTCTGGGAACTCGATCACCTGCCCGCGACGATCGCGCTCCTTGTAGGGATAGAAGTAGTCATCGACATGCACCCCATCGATGTCATAGCGGCGCACCACATCCATCACCACACGCAACGTGTGCGCGAGCACCGCCGGCTCCCCGGGATCCATCCAGAGATGGGTTCCGTACCGCTTCACCAGCACAGGCCGGCGGTTCGTGAGGTGCGAGCGCGCCAGCGGCCCCTTCGCCGAGGGATGCCGCGCCCGATAGGGATTGAACCACGCATGGAGCTCCAACCCGCGCTGGTGCGCGGACTCGACGGCAAAGGTCAGCGGATCCCAGCGCCCCGCCGGCGCCCGACCCTGCATCCCCGTGAGATACTCCGACCAGGGCTCCAACGACGACTTGTAGAGCGCATCACCGGCGGGCCGCACCTGTAGGATCACCGCATTCAATCCACTTGCCTGCGCGCGGTCGAGGATCACCTCCAACTCGCGCTTCACCTCAGCGACGGAGAGCCCGGGCTTCGACGGCCAGTCGATGTTGCTCACCGAGGCGACCCAGAGCCCACGGAACTCACGCCCCACCGGCGGCGGGACACAGGTGGTATCCGCCGCCTGACACATCTCCGTCGGGACGAGCGCGGCGGTCCGCCCCGCTGAGGTCGCACCGCGCTGTGCCTCGACCATCGGCGCGAACAACGTGACCGACCCAAGGAGATGACCGATGAACACCGCACGGCCCGCTGACGACATGTCCGACCTCCTATCGCACGACGTAGACGAGATTCCCGCTCGGATGGGTCGAGCACGCGCCACCGTACGTCCCCGGCGTGCTGATGGTGTAATCCATCGTGGACTGCGATTCGGCGGTGAAGAGCGCCAACGCATGACGCGTGGTGTCCGCGTTGACCACGCGGATCACGGTCTGGCGCCCGCGCGCCGCGACGAAGAGGGTCTCCGGGAGTGGCCGACCATCGACCGTCGCGATCCCACCAGCCGCGATGTCGATCCGCACCGCCGGTCGCGGCCAGAGGACCCATGCCGCGAGCCCCGTCACGATCACGATCAGGACCGCGACCACCGCGCGATCACCCCTCATGGTGCGCGCACACCTGCACGCACAGCAAGCGAACGCCCTGACGCGAAGTCGAAGGTGACCTCCACCGAATCCCCCGGCACCAGCGGGTCGCGCAACCGCAGCAGCATCACATGCGGTCCCATCGGACGGAAGACGATCCGCCCACCGCTCGGCAGCGCGACCCCGACCATCGGTCGCATCCGCATCGTCGCTCCTTCCATCACCGATTCATGGAGTTCGGTGCGCTCCGCCGCTTCACTCCGCACCCCGGTGAGCGAGTCACTCTCGGGAAGCGTGTTCGCCAGCTCGAGATAGACTGCCGTGTTCTTTCCAGCATCAGCCGGGCGAGCCCACGGGTCCAGGGCGGCGAGTCCCGTCGTGGTGGTGACCGCCGACGACGTGCTGGTGGCGTCTGCCGCGTCGCCCTCCGAGGTCCCCTGCTCGGAACCACCGCAGGCACCCGTGAGGAGGAGCAGTCCGCTAGCGTAGGCGGCGCAGATCGTCCGCGATGTCATCGGCACGCACTCCAGGTGGGATCATGAGACGGAACCGCCCATCGGCATCCACCACGAAGGTGTGTGCCGGATGGGCGACGGTGTAGTCGGAGGTACGCGGGTCCCCCTCAGGATAGGCGGCGATCGCCCAATCTTTCAGCAGCAGCGCGAGCTCCGCATCGGTCGGCGCCGTCCCGGTGAAGGCGGGATCGAACTGCCGCGCATACCCATGCGCTTCGGCGGGCGTATCCCGCGTCGGATCCACACTCACGAAGAGCCAATGGATCCCGGTCGTGTCCGCGCCGAGCGCGCGCTTGGCCCGCGCCCAATCGGCGAGCGTCG
Source organism: Gemmatimonadaceae bacterium (assembly GCA_964228675.1). Lineage (GTDB taxonomy): Bacteria > Gemmatimonadota > Gemmatimonadetes > Gemmatimonadales > Gemmatimonadaceae > Pseudogemmatithrix. The sequence goes on along the minus strand of CAXRBM010000051.1, from coordinate 5,349 downwards.
TGGGGCAGACGTCGGGACAGTGCGTGTACCCGAAGTAGAGCACCACCACCTCGCCACGGAGCGAGTCGAGTCGGATGCGCGTACCGGGAAGATCAGCGGCTCCGGCGAGGACGAGTGCCGGCGCGGGATCCGCCGGTGAGCGCACGATCCCATGCCAGGGCCGTTCGGCACAACCGACGATGGAGAGCACCAGCACGGTGATGACGACGAGCGGACGCATCACCGAAAACTAGTCAGCTCCCTCGGTGCGGAGGCCACGGGACGAAGGCGCTCACCTCACGCTGATAGCGGCGATACGCCTCGCCGCGTGACCGCACCGCATGTGCCTCGGTCGCCACGATCCCCGTCACCTTTAATAGGAAGTAGAGCATCAGCAACGGACTCCCGATCGTCGCCCACCCGAATGGGGACGGGAGCGCGAGGAGCACGAAGGCGCACCAGCTGAGCCAATCGAAGAAGTAGTTCGGATGGCGCGACCATCCCCAGAGCCCGACGCGGCAGACCTGACCACGATGCGCGGGGTCGGCGACGAACCGCCGGAGCTGGGCATCGGCGACGCTCTCCCCCACGACCGCGATCCCCGCCAGCGCGACGCCACCCAGGAAGATCGGATGGAGCGTCGGGGACGGATCCATCGCCGCGACGAAGAAGGGGGAGGCCAACGCCGTCGCGAGCACCCCTTGGAAGAGGAAGAAGGCCAGCATCTTCGCCTCGACATTCCCACCCCATCGCGCCCGAAGCTCCGCGTAGCGCGGATCCTCCGGTTTCCCTGCCACGCGGACGATGAGATGCGTGGCCAGGCGCAGGCTCCACACCCCACCGATCACCCCGATGATGCCCCGCCGCGTCGGATCGCCCGTCCCGAGCGACGCCGCCGCGATCGCCTGCAGCCCGATCGCCAACGTCCACCCAATGTCGACCACCCCGGCGTTCCGCCAGCGGCGATGCAGCACCCAGAGGGTGAAGAGGAGCGCCACCGCCACACCGAGTCCCACCGCGACCATCGGGATCCATGCCATGCTCGGCAAACCGACCACCCCCCTCCCTTGGTTCCGCCGCTCCCGCTCCCCAGGATCGGCCGTCATCCGACATATTGCTACCTACCACCTCATGACCCTTCTCGCCTCCCTCCTCGCCCTCGGTATCGGGATCGTCCTCGGACTCGTCGGCGGGGGCGGGTCGATCCTCACCCAACCCGTCCTCCATCACGTCGTCGGCCTCAGCACCGAGTCCGCGATCGTCCTCGGCTACCCCATCGTCGGCATCACCGCCCTCGTCGGGGCCGTACGGCACCTGCGCTCCGGTGCCATCACCCTGCGCGGTACCGTCCCGATGGGGCTCACCGCCATGGTGGGCGCCTGGCTTGGGACTCGCACCATCACCTGGCTCGGTCTCTCAGGGGAGACACGCTTCCTCCTCCTCGCGGGGATGATGATCCTCGCCGGCGTCGCGATGCTCCGGGACGTCCTCAGCACACACCCATTGGAACCCACCGAACCGCATCCCACGGCGCTGCTCGCCACCGGTGTGGGGGTCGGTGCCCTCACCGGGATCGTCGGCGTCGGCGGCGGCTTCCTCATGGTGCCGGCGCTCGTCGTGCTCGGGGGCCAAGCCATGCGGCAGGCCGTGGCGACCTCGCTCCTCGTGATCAGCATGAGCACCGCCCTCGCCTTCGCCCTGCAGCGCGCGGATGCCCCGGTCGATTGGGGCATCGGACTCCCCTTCGTCGCGCTCACCGTGATCGGGATGCTCGGGAGCGCCTCGCTCCTCCAGCGCATCCCCCAGCGCCCGCTCAAGGGCGTCTTCGCGCTGACGCTCATCATCGTCGGGGCGTTGCTCGCGCTCCCCTCCTCGAGGTGATCTCGGATGTTCCTCAAGCGCTTCTATGACGACGGCCTCGCGCAGGCCTCCTACCTCCTCGGCTGCGCCAAGACCGGGGAGGCGATCGTGATCGACGCCAACCGCGACCTGCAGCCATACCTTGACACCGCAGCGGCGGAGAAGCTCACCATCACCCACGTGACGGAGACGCACATCCATGCGGACTACGTCTCTGGCTCACGCGAGCTCGCCCAACGTACGGGCGCCAAGCTCTTCCTCTCGGCCGAGGGTGGACCCGACTGGCAATACGCCTTCGCGAGGGAGGCGGGGGCCGTGCTCGTCCACGACGGCGACATCATCAAGGTCGGCAACGTCACGATCGAGGTGATGCACACCCCAGGTCACACGCCGGAACATCTCAGCTTCCTCGTCACCGATACCGCCGCGGCGACCGAGCCGATCGGGATCGCGACCGGGGACTTCGTCTTCGTCGGCGATGTCGGTCGCCCCGATCTCCTCGAGAAGGCGGCCGGCGTCGCGAACACCATGGAGGCGGGTGCCCGCCAGCTCTATCAGAGTCTCGAGCGCTTTCGTGCCCTTCCCGACTTCGTGCAGGTCTGGCCCGGCCATGGCGCCGGTTCCGCCTGCGGCAAGTCACTGGGGGCGATCCCCACCTCCACCGTGGGCTACGAGAAGCGCTTCAATTGGGGTGTCGGCACGACATCCGAGACGGCCTTCATCGCCGGGGTGCTCGAGGGACAGCCAGAGCCGCCCTTCTACTTCGCGGAGATGAAGCGCATCAATCGGGATGGACCGGCGATCCTCGGTGGGTTCCGTGTGCCGAACGAGGGAGATCTCGCCCAGGCCGAGCAGGCGCTGGCCGATGGCAAGGTGGTGATCGACACTCGTCCCGCCGATGTCTTCGCCGCTGGGCATATCCCTGGGACGATCAACATCCCCATCAGCAAGACCTTCTCCACCTGGGCGGGGTGGCTCGTCCCATATGATGTGGACATCCATCTCATCGCCGACGACGCGACCGTGGTCCCACGTGCTGTGCGAGAGCTCGCCATGATCGGGCTCGATCGCGTCACAGGCTGGTACGCCCCCCACATCATCGCCGATCGTCGTGCGGCCGGCCGACCGCTCGGCACCGTGGCCAAGATCGATGCCGCCGCGCTCACCGCCGAGCTGCATACCGGCATGGTGACCGTGATCGACGTGCGCAACCGCACCGAGTGGGAAGCAGGCCATCTCCCACACGCGATGCACATCCCGATCGGCTATCTCCCGCGGCGACTCGCCGAGATCCCCCGCGACCGGCCCATCGTCGTGCAGTGCCAAGGTGGGGCGCGCTCCGCGATCGCGACCTCGGTCCTGCAGCGCCTCGGCGTCACCGGCGCTCGCGATCTCGTCGGCGGCTTTCAGGCATGGGAGCGCTCCGGCGGTCCCGTGGAGCGCTGACCCGGGATTCACAGCGCAGGAACGCCACGGGGCCCGGTCGCATCAGCGGCCGGGCCCCGTCGTTCCTTCCCCCATCACACGCTCAGGGCGTGCGCACCGGCGGTCCGGCAGGCGGTGGCGGAACGGTCGCCGCAGGAGCCGCGACGCCAGTCCCCGCAGGGGCAGCGGCCGCGCTATCCACCGCCGTCGCCACGGTGTCCATCGGCACCGGGGCCGGTGGCGTGGTGTACGGCGGCGGGAAGGGCGTCACCCAATCGGTGTGCGTCCCCCAGATCGCGGGATAGTGCTTCGCCATCTGGAACCCATACAACGGCTTGTACACCCCATTGTGGCAGGTCGAGCACTGCGCCTTCGGCGCATCACCCTTCGGCCCGAGCCGCGACGGATGATAGACCGACGCGAGCGGCGCCAGATAGTTCGTGTTCAAGTCGCGGAGCATCTGGATCCCGGCATACGCCGTCACACGCTGCGGCGGTGCCTGGTCCCAGCTCGCGAACTGCCGCGAGTTGTGACAGAAGGTGCAGTTCACGCCAAGAGACTTCGACTGGCTGATCATCAGCGCGTAGGTCCACTCCGTCTGCTTCACACTGCTCCGATTCGCCGCACTCGGTGCGATCGTCTTCGAGGTCACCCGCGCCCCAGCCCCATCGAGATAGTGGCGGAGGATCTGATTCTCATCCGTATAGAACCAGAGCCCGTTCGGGAGCGGCTTTCCCATATGGCAGGTGTAGCAGGTCACCCCGGTGTTCCCGACATGCTCGGTCCACTCGGAGTTGATGTTACGCGTCATCTGGATCATCCGACGCGCGACCGCCTTCGTGTAGATCGCCTTGCCATCCGGGTACGTGTCGGCGGCGAAGCTGGCGAGGTTGTGGCAGTAGCCACAGTTCCCTGCCCCACCCGCCACCCAGGTCGCCATCGAAACCATCGTCCGATTGAACTCGGCGACCGAGATGTCGTTCAGCACCTGGACGTTCTGCCACGGCAGCGGGCCCGGAGGCGATTCACCGGCCGGCGGGAGGATGGCGGGCATCTTCGCGGCCATCGCCGCCATCGCGGCGTTCTGATCTCGCGAGACGTAGTTCACTTCCATCGCCGTGCCGCGATACCCCTTCTGTACCACGTCGCGATCGACGGAGCCGAAGAACTGGCACCCGGTCGTGCCGACGACCAGGGCGGCGAGGAGGATCCGATTCAGAGGATGCATCATGGGGTCTCTCCCGGCGCAGGCGCGGCCGGTGCGGTGAGTGCGGCCGCACTATCCACCGGCGCCGCTGCGCTGTCGGTCATCGTCGCCGGAGCCGGCACGACGTAGGTCGGGAAGCCATTGTCGAGGCGGCTCGGATACTGACCACGCAGCGCCTCCAACTGCTCCTGGGTGAGGATGTTCTGCGCCGGGTACGCCGGCGCCACCCCATGCTTCACCGCCCAGAGATACCAGTTATCGACCACCGTGCCGGTCAGGAGGATCCCGATCCCGCCGGTGAAGCCGACGAGCGAGGCGAACCACCAGGCCCAGCGATGGATCGACTCCATCGTCGCGTTCCAACCCATCGTCCAGCGCCAGAAGATCGCCGAGCGCTCGGCCGCCGTCCCACGATCGGTGATCTGCTCGATCTCGCGCTCACCGCCCAAGCGGCTCACCGCGAGGATCGTCGCAGCATGCATCGCGAAGAGGAGCACCGAGCCGTACAGGAAGACGATCGAGAGGGCGTGGAATGGGTTGTAGTAGAGATTCCCGTACCGGATGGAGAAGGCCGAGGTCCAGTCGAGGTGCGCGAGCAACCCGAACGGCACCATCTCGCTCCAGCTCCCCACCAGCAGCGGCTGGAAGAAGAAGGAGAGATAGAGGAAGATCGCGGCCCCGAAGGCCCAGGCGAGATGCGTCCCCATCCCGAGCGCACGCGCGCGCGTGTAGGTCCGGATCCACCAGGAGAGAATCGCGAAGGTCAGGAAGAAACCGGCGATCAGATACCACCCACCCTGCTCGAGTGGCGGAAGGATCTTGAGGCCGTACTCCGGCGACGGCGGCTCGAGGGCGAGCCACGGGAGCTGCCGGACGAG
>CAXRBM010000050.1:0-10440 GCA_964228675.1 Gemmatimonadaceae bacterium | reverse complement strand
TCCGGACCGCCGCGAAGAGCTCCGTCTTCGCCGCGACCTTATCCACCACCGCCTTCGCGACCACACCCTGCGGCAGCTCCATCAGCACATAGACGCGCACCCCTTCGCCGCGAGATTGTACCACCTGCTCACGGACCTTCGTCCCCACCAGGGTCTCATCGACGAAGCTCTTCGTGACCTCGGTGAACTCCTCGACGAGATCGTTGCACTCGGGGCCCGAGACCTCCTGGCGGATTCGCTCCTGCATCGATTCCACGCGCACCTTGATCTGTTGCGCGATCTGGAGGCGGGCCCCCACCTGCGCGCGACTGATCGCGGTCTGCAGGGAGGACGAGGTCGCGATGCCGACACCGAGGAGTGTGCTGGGTTCCTGCGCTGGTGGCTGTAGGGCCCAGGCGGGCGTGGCCACCGCAGGTGCCTCCTGCGCCCCGAGAGCGACGGGAGCGAAGGCGAGCGTCGACAATAATAGGAAGTGGACTGATCGCATGGAGCAGAAATCTACATCAAAGGATATAGTCTGCCTGTGATTTATATCACAATCGGCGAAGTGGTAACACCCGACCGATTGCCGTCAACCGATCCCCCGTACCAGTGGAGCCCCATCCCCGCCGATGGCAGGCGTTTGGGGAAGTCCACCCATCGGTGCCCTGCCCGAAGGGAGTGTCCCTACGGTCGATCATGATCGGGACGGCGGGATTCGAACCCGCGACCCCCTGAACCCCATTCAGGTGCGCTACCGGGCTGCGCTACGTCCCGTCCGCCGTATAGCACGGACCAAGACGAATGTAGTCGATCGCCAGAGCGAAGGCCACTCGGAGCGATCGGGAGATGGAGAGAGTTTCCAAAGCCCCCTCTGAGCTGTAACTTCCCCGGGTGATGATCGTCCGTCGCCCCCTCCTCACCTTCGGGCTCGCTCTCCTTGCCGCCAGCGCCTCTCTCGAGGCCCAGACGGCGAGCCGTGGCACGCGCTCGGGCCAGCCCTCGCGGCCGGCCCCTTCCGCGCGCGGCCCCGTCGCCGCCCTGGGGGCCCGCGGGACCAACCCATCGGGCCCCTTCGCGACGATGAGCCTGGTGCGGACCATCGCCCCCACCGGGCGCGACTCGATCCTCGCGCTGTCCCGCTCCCTCCTCGGCGTGCGGTACCGCTGGGCGGGGTCGAATGAGACCGGGGTCGATTGCTCGGGCCTCGTGCGCTACGTCTTCGGTGCGCTGGGGGTGGACCTCCCGCACAACGCCGCACAGCTCTCGATGCGCGGCGCGTCGGTCCCGGCCGACACCGCGCAGATGCAGCCGGGCGATTTGATCGTCTTCAGCCCCAAGCAGAGCAACCGGATCTCCCATGTCGGGATCTACATGGGGAATGGGACCATGTTGCACGCCTCGAGCCACAACAAGCGCGTGGTCGAGGTCCCGCTCGCGACCTTTCGGGGCCTGCGGCTCCGTGATGTGCGACGCGTCGTCGCGGTCGCACCCGCCGCCTCGGGCGACATCGACGGCTGACGGCCGCGCGCATCGCGCGGCGTCACGACACCCACGACTTCCGGTCGTCCGGGGGCACGAAGTTCGAGAGGAAGAGCCGCTCCTCCGGCGTGAGACTCCCCACCCCCTGCGACGAGATCTTGTCGAGGATCCGATTCACCTCGTCCCGCGTGAGCGCATGCACGCCCTCGAGCCGGAGGTCGCGTGGCTGCATCCGCACCACCCGCTCCGACACCCGAGGCGCCTGCTGCATCCGCTGTTGGAAGCGTCGCTTGGACGAGAACCGCTCACGGAGCTGGAGATAGACCCACGCCCCGAGGTACCCACCGAGGTGCGCGAAGTCGGCGACGCCGCCCCGTGAGCCACCGAACCCCGAGTAGAGCGCGAGCGCGGTCGTGATCAGCACGAGGAGCCACGCCTCCACCGGGATGATCCCCCAGATGTAGATCCGCTCCTTGGGCCAGAAGAGGGCGAAGGCGAGCATCACGCCGAAGACGCCCGCCGAGGCGCCGATCACGGCGTGCGAGGGCGCCAGGACGAAGGTGAGAAGCGCGCCGGTGATCCCGCTCGCGAAGTAGAGCTGGGCGAAGTCGCGCGCCCCGATCCGCTGCTCGACGCGCGCGCCGAAGAAGAAGAGGCCGAGCATGTTGAAGAAGAGATGCCAGAGCCCACCGTGCAGGAACATGTAGGTGACGATCGACCACGGGCGGGTGAGGATCGCCTGCGGGACGAAGACGAGGGGCTCGACGAGCGCGGGGGCGAGGACCTGCACGCCGAAGACCACGACGTTCGCGATGAGGAGACGCTGGACCCAAGGTGTCATCCGTGGGGAATCTAATCGGGGGACCCACGGCTCCCGTTACCTTCTACCCGTGCCTTCCTCCCCGCTCCGCGAGCTGGCCACGCTCGGCCTGCGTCTGGGGGCCACCGCCTTCGGTGGCCCCGCCGCGCACATCGCGATGATGGAGGACGAGGTGGTCCGGCGACGCCGCTGGATCACCCGCGAACGCTTCCTCGACCTCGTGAGCGCGTCGGGGATGATCCCGGGGCCGAACTCCACCGAGCTCGCGATGCACCTCGGGTATCTGCGCGGGGGGTGGCGCGGGCTCATCGTCGCGGGGCTGAGTTTCATCGTGCCGGCGATGCTGATCACCTGGGTGCTCGCGTGGGGGTATGTGCGCGCGGGGGCGTTGCCGGCGGTGGGGGGGATACTCGCCGGGATCAAACCGGTGGTCTTCGCCGTGGTGCTCCACGCGCTCTGGGGGCTTGGCACGACAGCGGTCCGCTCGGCGATGACCTTCGCCGTCGCGGCGGCGGCGTTGCTCGCGACCTGGCTCGGCGTGCATGAACTGGTGATCCTCGCAGGCGCGGCGACGGTGACGTGGACCGATCGGCGCGTGATCGCCGGTGGCGATCCCCTCGCGCATCTCTCGGGGGCGATGGTGCCGTTCGCACTCGGGAGCAACGCCGAGGCGCTTCCGACCCTCGGTGGGATCCTCGCCGTGTTCGCGAAGGCGGGGGCCTTCCTCTTCGGGAGCGGCTATGTGTTACTCGCCTTCCTCCGCACCGATCTGGTGGAGCGGCTCGGCTGGCTCACCGAGTCACAACTCCTCGATGCGATCGCGGCGGGGCAGATGACCCCGGGACCGGTCTTCACGACGGCGACCTTCATCGGGTATCTGCTCGCGGGGCACGCCGGCGCGGTGGTCGCGACGGTGGGGATCTTCCTGCCGGCGTTCGTCTTTGTGGCGCTCACCGCACCCGTGCTCGAGCGATATGTGGCGCACCCCGATGTGCGGGCGGCGCTGCGCGGGTTGAATGCGGCGTCGCTCGCGCTGATGATCGCGGTGAGTCTGCCGTTGGGGCGGCAAGCGCTCGAGCACCCCATGGTCGGGCTGCCGATCTCGGCGCTCACACTCCTCGCCATCGTGCGGTGGCGCGTGAACACGGGATGGCTCGTACTCGGTGGCGGCGCGATCGGCTGGCTAGCTTCCCTTCCATGACCATTCCCATCGCCTTCCTCGGTACCGGCCTCCTCGGTTCCGGCTTCGTCGAGGCCGCGCTCGGGCGTGGCGAGTCTGTCCGTGTCTGGAACCGCACCCTCGCCAAGGCCGAACCACTCATCGCGCTCGGTGCGACCGTCTGCGAGACCGCCGCCGAGGCCGCGCGTGGGGTGAGCCGCGTACATCTCGTGCTGCAGGATGATGCCTCGGTCGACGCGGTGATCGAGGCGCTCCGCCCCGGGCTCCACACCGAGGCGACCATCATCGATCACACCACCACGCGCCCTGATCTCACGGCTTCGCGCGCGGCGCGACTCACCGCCGCCGGCGTGCGGTACCTCCACTGCCCCGTCTTCATTGGACCGCCGGGTGCGAGAAAGGCCGAAGGGGTCATGCTCGCCTGCGGCCCACGTGACTGGTTCGATGCCGTACACCCCGCCCTCGCGCAGCAGGCGTCACGCATCGAGTACCTCGGTGCACGTCCTGATATCGCCGCGGCATTCAAGCTCGCGGGGAACGCGCTCCTCCTCGGCATCACCGGACTCGTCTCAGATACGGTCACAGTGCTTGATCGCGCCGGTGTGCCGGGCGCCGACATCACGAAGCTGCTCGACTATCTGAACCCGAGCCAGGTGGTGGCCGCGCGCGCCAAGCGGATGACGAATAAGGACTTCACGCCGAGCTTCGAGCTGGCGATGGCGCGGAAGGACCTGCGATTGATGCAGGAATCCGTCGGGGACGCACCGCTGATGGTGATTCCCGGGATGGCGGCGCGGATGGATGCGCTGCTAGCCGAGGGGTTGGGGCACCAGGACTTCGGGGTGATCGGGCGCGACGCGGTGCGCCCCGCTGCCGACTACCGCAGCGAACCGACGAGATAGAGCCGGGCGCGGCGGGTGTTCTCCGCCTCGACACGGACGGTGTCGATGTAGACACGGGCACGGACCACGTAGGTGGCCGTGTCGACCGCCGTCCCCTCACAGCTCGCCGGTCGGGTGCCAGAGACCCAGATGGCCGTCTGGGCATCTTGCAGGTCGCGCAGTTGCCAATCGCTCGCGCTGCGCGGGGCCTCACCGAGGGCGGTGGTGGCACTTGGGGGCAAACAGCGCCCCTGTACTTCGACCCGTGAGTAGGGGGCGTCGCTCTGGATGGAGAGGGTCCGGACGTCCCGCACGGCCACTGCCGCGGAGACCGCGCCAACGAGGAGAAAGAGGGATCGCATACACCGATTCTGCGGTGGACCGGGGGAAGCCGCAAGAGCGGGGGGGGCCGTTAACGCCGAAGGCCCCCCGATCCATCGGATCGAGGGGCCTTCGGCGAGAGAGCGGGCGATGGGACTCGAACCCACGACGTCCAGCTTGGGAAGCTGGCATTCTACCAACTGAATTACGCCCGCAGGACCTCTGATAAGTCTATGCCTGGCCGCGCTAGAGAGGCAAGGGGACGCCCCCTTGCCCCTACCCCCAGAGTCGGGGATCGGGCGGGAGGATCGTACTCCCATCGAACGCCAGCCCCGGGACCCGATCCTTGGCGAGCAGCAAGGGTCCGTCGAGATCGACGAAGGCCGCATCAGCCGCGAGCAGCAACGCCGGCGCCATCGCCAACGAGGTGCCCAGCATACACCCTACCATGATGGTGAGCCCCAATCCCCTGGCCTCCCCCGCGAGGGCGAGCGCCTCGGTGAGCCCACCGGTCTTGTCGAGCTTGATGTTGATCGCCTGATACCGGCCCGCGAGGGAGGCGAGGCTCGCCCGATCATGCACGCTCTCGTCGGCGCAGATCGGGATCGTGCTCCGCAGCGCATCGAGTGCCGCGTCGTCACTGGCTGGGAGCGGTTGCTCGATCAACGCGACATCGGCGGCCTCGCACGCGGCGAGGTGCTGGGCGAGGAGATCCGCGCGCCACGACTCATTCGCATCCACGATCAGCGTGGCCCTCGGCGCCGCCGCTCGGACGGCACGGATCCGTGCCGCATCTCCCACGCCGCCGAGCTTGATCTTGAGCACGGGTCGGTGCTGCGCGAGGGTCGCCGCCGCGGCCATCGCATCAGGCGACCCCAAACTCAATGTGTACGCCGAGATCACCGGCGCCGGTGGGGCCACCCCCGCCCGCTCGGAGACCGGGACACCGGTGAGCTTGGCCTCGAGATCCCAGCAGGCGCAGTCGAGCGCGTTGCGGGCCGCGCCTGCCGGCAGCGCGTCCGAGAGCGACTCCCGCAGGGCCCCGATCGGTGAGGTCGCGGTTCTTAAAATGGAGGTCCCATGATCGGCATCGACCCCTGCGATGTGTGGCCGCTGGGCTTCGATCTGCGCGATGACGCTCTCGACCGATTCCCCATACCGCGCGTAGGGCACACACTCGCCGCGCCCGATCCGATCGCCGAAGCGGAGCGTCACCACCACCACCACCGCCTCGGTTCGGCTCCCGCGTGCGATGGTGAAATGCCCCGCGATCGGCCACCGCTCGACGGCGACCTCGAGCGTGATGCCGCGTGCGCTCACGGGAACTCGCCGCGCAGGCGCTCGACGATCGCGCGCACCCCGAACCGCATGGGATCGGTCGCGGGGAGTCCATGCGCCGCCTCGACCTCGGCGCAGTGGGCACGCGCCGCCTCCTCGGTGAGCGCCTGCGTGTTGATCGCGATCCCCACTGGTCGGATCGCGGGATTGGTGAGGCGCCCGCACGCGACGGTGAGATCGATCACCGCCTGGATCGACGGCAGGGGATGTTTCACGCCGCGCATCGCGGTGCGCGTCGGCTCATGACAGACCACGACGGCATCGGGTTGCGCCCCATGCAGGAGCCCGAGTGTGACGCCGGCGAACGAGGGATGGAAGAGCGAGCCCTGCCCCTCGATGACGTCCCAGTGCGTCGGCGCCGCCTCGGGGGAGAGCCACTCCACCGCGCCCGAGATGAAATCCGCGACGACCGCATCGATCGCGACCCCGCGCCCACTGATGAAGACCCCCGTCTGCCCCGTCGCCCTGAAGTCGGCGTCGAGCCCCTGTGCGCGCATCTCCCGCTCGAGCGCGAGCGCGGTGTACTTCTTGCCCACCGAGCAGTCGGTGCCGACGGTGAGCAGACGCCTCCCCGCGCGCTTGGTCCCCTTCCCCGTGGCGAAGCGCTGCGTCGAGTGCCGAACATCGAAGAGTTGGCGCCCGTTGCGCGCGGCCGCCTCGCGAATCTCCGGGAGTGAATCGAGTCGCACATGCAATCCGCTCGCGATGTCCATGCCGGCGTCCAGCGCCTCGACGATCGTCGCCACCCAATGGGGAGGCAGCACACCGCCCGCATTCGCCGCGCCGATCACCAGGGTCTTGGCGCCAGCCGCGGCGGCCTCGGCGACGGTGCGGTCCGGCAGTCCGAGATCGGCCTGACACCCAGGGAGCCGGAACTGTGCGAGACACCAGTCGCGCCGCCAGTCGACGATCCCGAAGGCGGTCTTGGCCGCGAGGGCATCGGGGACGTCCCCGATGAAGAGGAGGTAGGGATGGGAGATGTGCATGATGAGCTCCCAGCTACGGTAGCCCCCCCGCGCCCGGTGAACAAGGCAATTGTTCGACCTGAGGATGCACCCCCCCTGATGGCGCCGCCGGTGGAGTGCCTCACCAGCATTGCGTACCCTGACGGGCGCACCGAACTTCCGCAGGTGACTCGCCATCCCCACTCTTCCTGAACCCCGCCGCTCCTGACCTCGATGACCGTCCCTGACGCCCTACGCACGGCGCTCGCCGACCACTATCGCATCGAACGGGAGCTCGGCGCCGGTGGGATGGCGACCGTCTACCTCGCGAACGATCCGAAGCATGAACGTCGCGTCGCTCTCAAGGTGCTACGCCCCGAGCTCGCGGCGGTGATCGGCGCCGAGCGCTTCTTGACGGAGATCAAGGTCACGGCGAACCTGCAGCATCCACACATCCTTCCCCTCCACGATTCCGGTGAGGCGGGAGGATTCCTCTTCTATGTGATGCCGTACATTGAAGGGGAGTCGTTGCGTGACCGCCTGACGCGGGAGCAACAGCTCTCGGTGGCTGATGCGGTGCGGATCACGGGGGAGATCGCCTCGGCGTTGGATTACGCGCATCGGCACGGGGTGGTGCATCGCGACATCAAGCCCGAGAACATCCTGCTCCATGATGGGCGCGCCCTCGTCGCCGATTTCGGGATCGCCCTCGCCGCCTCGCGCACCGCCGGCGCGCGGATGACCGAGACGGGGATGAGCCTCGGCACGCCGACCTACATGAGCCCCGAGCAGGCGATGGGGGAACGGGAGATCACGGCACGGAGCGACGTCTATGCCCTTGGGTGCGTGGCGTACGAGATGCTTGCGGGGGAGCCCCCCTTCACGGGGCCCACGGCGCAGGCGATCGTCGCGCGCGTGATGACGGAGCGGCCGCGGACGCTGCGTGCGCAACGGGCCACGGTGCCCGCGCACGTGGAGGCGGCGATCCAGATGGCGCTCGAGAAGTTGCCGGCGGACCGCTTCCCGACCGTCGCGGCCTTCGCCACAGCCCTGACGGATTCAGCCTTCACCACGGCCGCGAGCACGACGCTCATGCCGGCGACGGGGGCGGGGCCGGCGGGGCCGGGCGTGGCGATGGCCGGACGCCGTGGACCGCGCACCGGGCTACTCGCCGCCGGGATCGTGGTCGCCCTCACCCTTGGTGCGGCGAGTGGTTGGTTCGCGAAGGTCCAGACGACGCCGGCACCCGACGTCATCCGCTTCCCGCTGACGGTCCCCACGGGACTCCGCATCGCCGACGGGGGAATCGTCGGGGTGCCGTTCGCTATCGCCCCGGATGGGCGCACCGTCGCGATGGCGGTGACCTACGATTCCGGAACCGATCGGCGCGCGCGCCTCTATGTGCGTACGGTCGATCAACTCGAAGGGACGTTGCTCCCCGGGACGGAGTCGGCCACCTCCCCCTTCTTCTCTCCCGACGGGAAGTGGATCGGTTTCTTCACCGGGGCGGGACGTCTGCTCAAGAAGGTCGCCGTCTCGGGTGGACCGCCGATCACCCTGGCCGAAGGCACCTCGCTCCGTCAGCACGGCGCCTGGAGCACAGATGGGCAGATCCTCTTCACCGACGCCGCCCGGCACCTCCAGATCATCCCGGCGGCCGGTGGACGTGCCACGCAGGTGCCGGTCGCCGACTCGCAAGCGACCTACTACTGGGGAGAGATGCTCCCCGACTCCCCCTGGTTGATCGCGATGCGCTGCCCCCGCGGCTGCGGCACGCACGACCTCGTTGCGATCCACCGAGAGACGGGCGAGAGCAAGCCGATCGTCCCCGGCGCCACCCGTGGGTGGTATCTGACGATGGGAATCCTCGTCTACGGGACCGATGACGGGGCGGTCTTCGGCGTCCCCTTCGACGCCAAGACGGCCGAGGTGTCGGGGGAACCGATCCCCCTCGTCGAGGATGTGCAGCTCGCCGCCGACTTCGGTACGATGCTCACCCTCTCGGCGAGCGGGATGATGGCGTACGTCCCACTGACCAATGCGGCGACCTCGCAACTGGTCGCCGTGAGTGCCGACGGATCAGAGCGTGTGGTCCTCCAGCGCGCGGGGGCGTATGCGAATCCGCGGTGGTCCCCCGATGGGAAGCGGATCGCCGTCGATCAACGGACGCGGAACGGCACGCAGATCTGGGTCTACGACATCAGTTCGCAGACGATGACGCAGCTCACGAGAGACGGGGAGAACCAGCGCCCGACCTGGTCCCCTGATGGACGTCGACTCGCCTTCTCCGGCTCGAGCGGGATGCTCTGGATGCCGGCCGATGGCTCCCTGCCGCCGGAGGCGGTGATCGAAGGCCCTGCGCTCTCAGGGACCACGGCGGTCTCGTGGACACGTGATGGCAAGTATCTCCTGATCGATGGGATCGCCCCCACCGCGGGGCATGAGACCCGTGAGGACGTATACGCGGTCCCGACCGAGAGCCCCCGCACGATGGAGATGGTCGCCTCGACCCCGTCGAACGATCAGGCCGGCACAGTCTCCCCCGATGGGAAGTGGCTCGCGTACGTCTCCGACGAATCGGAGTCGCAGAAGGTCTATGTGCGCCCCTTTCGGCAGCCGGGCGGACGCTTCCTCATCTCGACGGGCTCGGGAGAGGAGCCGCTCTGGGTGGGAGCCTCGAGCCTCCTCTATGTCGATCCGGATGTCCAGTCCCTCATCCGCGCCGATCTCACGCTCGGCGCCTCGGTGGAGGTCGTGCGTCGTGAGACGGTGCGCGATGTGCGGTCGTACACGATGGGATCCGCCGGGTGGTGGAACTACGATGTCTCGCGCGACGGCCGCGATCTCCTGTTGGTGAAGCCCGCGCGCGCCGCTGGCAACGCGAATCCGATCGTCGTAGTCAACTGGGCCGAGGAGGTCCGAGCACGGCGGCGCCCAGCGACAGCGACGCCCTGAACTGCGTCAGTCGATCGGGATGTGCTTGTCGCGCCCGAGCACCGTCTCGGCGCGCTGTGATCGCAGGAGGGGGAAGAGGAGCTGGTGGAGCCACCGCTCCTGGCCGTGTCGGCGATCATCCTTCAATCCATACGCGGGCGGGAACTGCCGCGTGATGTGCGCCGTGCCGAAGAGCACGTCCCAGAAGAAGAGCAGGTTCCCGTAATTGCCATCGTAGTGCCCGATCCCGTCGTCCTGCGTCAGGGCGTGGTGCGCGTGATGCGTCGCCGGGGTCGAGATGGTGCGCTCGAGGATCCAGGCGAGCGGATGGAAGACCCGATACTTGTAGAGGAAGGTGTCCCACCGCACCGCGGAATGTGCTCCGGTGATGACCAAGAGCTTGACGGTACTGTAGTAGATGAAGACCCACCCGAAGCCGAGGTAGAGCAGCGCCCCACCGAACCAGAGCCCTGGCATCAGGAGGTAATAGAGAAAGTTGTTCCGATAGACGACCCGCACGCTCATATAGGCGGCGGAGTGGTGCGCGCGGTGGAGAGGCCA
>CAXRBM010000049.1:0-4631 GCA_964228675.1 Gemmatimonadaceae bacterium | reverse complement strand
CAGCTCAGCTCCGTCTATCAGCGCTTCGCCTACCCGCCCGACGGGACCTTCCTTCCCTCGGCGCTCGATCTCTACTTCCCCAACTGGAACGTCTCGCTCGGCCTCTCCGTCCCGGTGTTGTCCGGCGGCCGCTTGCGCGGCGAGCGGATGGTCGCCGAGGCGAATCTCTCCGAGGCGCAGCAGCGATTGCAGCAGAGCCGCGAGGGCGCCGCGCTCGATGCGCTCCTCGCCCTGAACCAGTTCGCGCAGGCGGAGGCGGCGTATCTCGCCTCCGTCGGCACCGATGCGCAGGCGGCCAAGGCGTATCAGATCGCCGAGGTGCGCTTCAAGGAAGGGGTCTCGACGACCCTCGAGCTCACCGAGGTGCGGGTGCAGCTCGAACAGGCGCGGCTCCAGCGCGTCAACGCCGCGCGCGATCTCGAGGTCGCACGCCTCCGCCTCGCCCTCTTGAAGGATCTCCCGCTCCCCATCCCCGGGAGCCGCTGACCATGTCGACCGTTCTCCATTCTCAGAGGAAGTCCCCGATGTCCCGCCGTCTCGCTGCTGCGCTCCTCGTCGCCTCCATCTCCCTCGTCGCCTGCAAGGGCACGCCCGATGCCAACGCGACCGCGACCCCCGTCACCGTGCAGCTCGGTCCTGAGGGGATCGCGGTCGCACAGATGACGACCCTCGCCTCCGGCCCGATCCTCTCCGGCACGCTCGTCGCCGACCGCACGGCACAGATCCGCGCCGAGGTCCCCGGGTCGGTGCTGCAGGTGCTGCGCGATCCTGGCGCGGTGGTCGCGGCAGGGACCTCGCTCGCCAAGATCGATGATCGCGCGATCAGTGATGTCTTCCTCTCCGCACGCTCCGGGCTCGCCGCCGCCGAGGCCGCCGCCGATCTCGCCGCGCGGGAACTCGCGCGTGCCGAGAAGCTCGGGGCCGCCGGCGCGATCGCCGAGCGCGATCTCGAGAACGCGCGTCGCGCCGACCTCGTCGCGAAGACCGCGATGTTCGATGCCCGCGCGCGTCTTGCGCAAGCGCAGAAGCAGGTCGATGCCACCAACGTCCTCACCCCGTACGCGGGGATCGTGAGCGAGCGGTTCGTGAATCCGGGCGATGTGGTCGCGCCGGGGGCCCCGCTCTTCGTGGTGGTCGATCCCGCGACGATGAAGCTCGAGGCGGCGATCCCCGCCGAACAGCTCGCGACGGTGCGCGTCGGGGCGCCGGTGCGCTTCGCCGTCACCGGGTATCCGGGGCGCACCTTCGAGGGGCGGATCGCCTCGATCAATCCCGCCGCCGACCCGCAGACGCGGCAGGTGCGGCTGAGCGTGAAGATCCCGAATGCCGGGAACCGCCTCGTCGCGGGGCTCTTCGCCGAAGGGCGGGTCGCGGCGAATGCCCGTGAGACGCTGACACTTCCCGCGGCCGCGATCGATCAGCGCGGGTTGAGCCCCGCGGTGCTCCGACTCCGTGGTGGCGTGACCGAGAAGGTCGAGGTCATCCTCGGTGCGCGCGATCAGGCGAGCGACCGTCTCGAGATCACCAAGGGGCTCTCCGCGGGGGACACCGTCATGGTCGGCGCCGCGCTCGGGATCGCCCCGGGGACCCCGCTGCAGGTGAGGGCCGCCGGCGATTCCACCCCGCGCAGGAACTAGGGCACGCCGATGTTCATCTCCGATTTCGCGATCAAGCGACCGCTGATCACCATCGTCTCGATGGTGGCGCTCGTCGTCTTCGGGCTCTTCGCCCTCTGGCAGCTCGAGACCGATGAGTTCCCCGACGTCCAGCAGCCGATCATCAACGTCGCCATCCCCTATCCCGGCGCCTCCCCCGATGTGGTGGAGCGCGAGGTGCTCGACCGCGTCGAAGAGGCGGTGAGCGGGATCTCCGGCGTCGACCGGATCAGCGGCGCCGCGCAGGATGGCTTCGCCAACGTCACCGTCTTCTTCGTCTTCGAGAAGGACCTGCAGCAGGCGTCGCAGGATATCCGCGACAAGATCTCCTCCATCCGCGGGGAGCTCCCCCCGGAGATGAAGGAGCCGATCCTCACGCGCTTCGATCCGGCCGATCAACCGATCGTGCAGCTCTCGCTCAACTCGAGCACCCTCGACTCCCCCGCGCTGACCCGCATCGCCGATCCCGGTGTGACGCGCGCACTCCGCTCGATCGCGGGCGTCGCCGAGGCCGTGGTGGTCGGTGGGGTGGAGCGCGAGCTCACCGTCGAGCTCAAGCCCTCGGCGCTCGCCGCCGCGGGGATCAGTGTGGCGCAGGTCGTCGGCGCGTTGCAGACGCAGAATCTCGCCGTCCCGGTGGGGCGCCTCAACGGGACGCTCGACGAGCGGGCGATCCGCCTCAAGGGGCGCCTCGAGCGTCCGGAGGATTTCCTCGCCCTCGTCGTCGCGGAGCGTGGTGGACGGGCGATTCGTCTCGGCGAACTCGCGGTCGTGCGCGATGGGACCGCCGAGCCGCGGACCGCGGCGGTGTACAACGGCCGCGATGCGGTCGGGATCATGGTCAAGAAGGCGAAGGGGTATTCCACGACCGAGGTGGCGACGAAGGTGATCGCCGCCCTCGAGGAGATCCGGCCCTCGCTCCCCGCGGGGACGACGATCGACGTCGTGCAGAACGCCGGGAACCGGGTCACGCGCTCGGTCGCCAACGTGCAGCAGACGCTGATCGAGGGGGCGATCCTCACCGTCCTCGTCGTCTTCCTCTTCCTGAATTCGTGGCGCTCCACCGTGATCACCGGGCTCGCCCTCCCGATCTCGGTGCTGGCGAGCTTCATCGCGGTCTGGGCCTTCGGCTTCACCCTGAACACGATGTCGTTGCTCGGTCTCTCGCTTGCGATCGGGATCCTGATCGACGATGCGATCGTCGTGCGCGAGAACATCGTGCGGCACGTGGAGATGGGGAAGGACCACTTCAGGGCCGCGCATGAGGGGACCGATGAGATCGGCCTCGCGGTGGCGGCGACGACCTTCTCGATCGTCGCGGTCTTCGTCCCGATCGGCTTCATGTATGGCCTCTCGGGGCAGTGGTTCAAGCCCTTCGCGCTCACGATCGCCTGTGCGGTCCTCGTCTCCCACTTCGTCTCCTTCTCGCTGGATCCGATGCTCTCGGCCTACTGGCCCGACCCGGAGATCGAGCAGCACGAGCATCGGAGCTGGATCTCCCGGAAGCTCGTCATCTTCAATCAGTGGTTCGATACGCAGGCGCAGCGCTACACCAAGGTCGTCGGGTGGGCGCTCGACCATCGTGCCGCGATGATCGCGCTGGCGCTCGTGAGCTTCGTCGGTGCCCTCGGTCTGCAGGGCGCGTTCGGCGGCTTCGGCTTCGTCCCCGTCTCCGATCGCTCGGAGCTCACCATCCAGGTGGAGACCCCGCCGGGCTCCAACCTCGCCTATCCGCGGATGAAGGCCGAGGAGGCGGCGCGGCTCGCGCGGGCGCATCCTGAGGTGCGCTACACCTTCACCACGATCGGCTCTGGCGGTGGGATGGATCCCTCCGAGGCACTCGGCGCGGTGGATCTCGGCTCCGTGTATGTGCGACTGATCCCCAAGAGGGAGCGCGACCTCTCGCAGGACCAGTTCGGTGCGCGACTCCGTGAGGAAGTGAAGCAGATCGGGGGCGCGACCGCCTCGGTCTTCACCGCGGGCTTCGGTGGGGCGGTCAAGCAGGTGCAGCTCGAGTTGCGCGGGACCGATGCGGCGCAGCTCCAGCTCGCCGCCGACACCGCGCTCGCGATCTTCACGCGGGTGCCGGGCGCGGTCGACATCGGCCTCTCCACCAAGGGACAGAAGCCTGAGTTGGAGATCGGGCTCAATCGCGCCCTCGCCGGGAGCATGGGGGTCACCGTCGGGCAGCTCGCACAGTCGCTGCGTCCTGCTTTCGCCGGTGTCGATGCGGGCGACTGGGTCGATCCCGCCGGGGAGAATCGAAAGGTGCGCGTGCGCTTCGCGGCTGAGTCTCGCACGCGCGTGAGTGATATCGAGCAGCTCCCGATCACCGGCGCGAGCGGTGGACGGATGACGATGATGCCCCTCGGGCAGCTCGCGACCGTGTCATCGGGGATCGGGCCGGCGAAGATCAGCCATCTCGATCGGGATAATGTGATCGTCGTACAGGCGAACGTCTCCGGCCGCTCCTTGGGCGAGGTGACGAGTGCGATCACCGATGCGCTGGAGGAGGCCACGCTCCCCGACGGCGTGCGGTGGTCGTTCGGCGGGGAGGCGAAGGAGCAGGCGCAGGTCTTCGGCGACATCCTCGCCGCGCTCGGGATCGCGTTGCTCCTGATGTACCTGATCCTCGTGATGCAGTTCGGATCGTTCTTGGATCCAATCGCGATCCTCATCTCGCTCCCGCTCTCGCTGATCGGGGTGGTGCTCGCCCTCCTCCTCACCGGCGACACCCTCAACATCATGAGCATGATCGGGGTGATCCTGCTGATGGGGATCGTCGCGAAGAATGCGATCCTCCTGATCGACTTCGCCAAGTGGGGGCAGGAGCAAGGGATGGACCGTCGCACGGCGATCATCGAGGCGGGGCGTGTCCGACTCCGCCCCATCCTGATGACGACGCTCGCGCTCATCGCGGGGATGATCCCCGTCGCGCTCGGGCTCGGTGAGGGCGCCGACTTCCGGGCCCCACTC
>CAXRBM010000048.1:0-7199 GCA_964228675.1 Gemmatimonadaceae bacterium | reverse complement strand
GCCATGGTGAGGGCCATGAACTTGATGACCGAGAGATTCTCGAGCCGCAGATTGCGGACGATCATCCCCGGGCTGGAGGCGCGGACGCGCTGGATGAAGAACCCCATCGCGATCCCGACGAGCGTGGCATAGATCGGCGTCATGGCTCAGGCCCCCGTCGCCTGATGGCGACCCTTGAGTGTCTTGGCGGTGAAGATGCCGGTGGCGAAGACCCCGGCCGCGAAGATGAATCCGCTCACAGAGAGCTGCGTGATCCCCGAGATGATATGCCCGCTGGTGCAGCCGCCGGCGATGCGCGCTCCGAAGACGATGAGGAAGCCGCCGATGAAGGCATCGCGATAGCGACGCGCGGGGGTCTTCTCCGAGGGATGGATCATCTCGCAGGCGGGCGCCTTCTCGCGGTTGAGTCGTGCCCCGAGGAATCCACCGACGAGGAGCCCGATCACGACGAAGGTCTCGCCCTTGGAGAAGAGGTGTCCGACCTTCTTGATGTACTCATTGGAGCCCGCATACGACGGGGCGACGAGCTCGAGGATCTCACCGATGAAGCGCGGATAGGTGCCGGAGACCCCGATCGGACCCCAAGCGAGGATGGAGAGGGCGCCGAGGATCCCGAAGAGGACGCCGTAGAAGGCCCAGGCGGGGTAGCGCGTCTGGTGCTGGGTCGCTGCACCGCCGGATGCTGAGTAGCTCATGGGAACGACTCCGTGTGGATGGTGGGGAAATCGGGTCAGCGCGAGGCGCCGACCTCGTCGGACCAGAGGAAGCGATCGACGTACGGCATCTTCACCGCACGCAGGGATGTGGCATCGAGCGTCGTGCCCTTGGGGATCACATCATCCTCGGCGAGGAGATACGCCGTGAGGGCGTAGACCTGCGCGTCGGTGAGGGAGCCGGGTGCGGTCAGTGGCATCGCGCGCTTGATGTAATCGAAGAGCGTCGTGGCGTACGGCCAATAGTTCCCGATTGTATGCGGGAGCTTGGGGTCCGCGGCGAAGACAAACCCCTCCGCCTTGGGGTCCCGACCGAGGAGGCGAGGAAAGGCCGGGGGCATGCCTCGTCCGTCTGGCGCATGACACATCGCGCACTGCTGCGCATAGAGGCGCTTACCGTCCTCTGCGGAACCACGGCCCGCTGGCAGTGCGGTGCCCTTGGCGTCGATGTCGGTATCCATCGCGGCGAGCACTGTCTTGTCGGGGGTGCGGCCGAGTCCGAGGCGGGCGCCGTCCATCGGGCCGAAGGCGGCGTAGTCCGCTGACGCGATCGCGGTCGAGTGTGGCGTCGCGTCTGAGGCGCTGCAGGCTGAGAGCGCACCGACAGTGCAACTGAGTAGGATCAGCGAATGGCGCATGGTCAGGTCTCCCCATGGAAGAAGACCTTCCCGGTGCGCTCTACCTTCCACCCGACGATCTGATTGAAGTGGTAGTCGGTGCCGATTCCGCGCTTGGCGATCAATGCGGTGCGTGTCGGCTGCACCGCACCGGTCTCATCCGTGGCGCGGCTCAGGAGGATCGTCTCCTGCCCCTTCCACTCCCACATCTGCTGGAAGCGGACCGCCGCCTTGGGGCGCACCTCGCCGAGGATCTCAGCATCGGACCAGCTCTTCCCGCCGTCGATTGAGACCTCGACGCGGGTGATCTTCCCCTTCCCGCTCCAGGCGAGTCCGTTCACCGCGTGCCAGCCACGCCCCTTCACCTCGCGCGGGTGGCCCGGCGCGGTGATGATCGACTTCGGCTGCTGTACGAAGGTGAACATGTCGGCCTTATGATCGGGCCGCGGGTCGGTGTACTTGGAGGTCTCCCAGCGCGTCATCCATGGCGCCATCCCAAGTTCGAGCCGACGTAGCCACTTCACGTTGATGTTCCCCTCCCAGCCGGGAAGGAGGAGGCGCATCGGGTAGCCCTGCGCGGGGCGGAGCGGCTCCCCGTTCTGGGCCCAGACGATCATCGCATCGTCGTACGCCTTGGCGATCGGGACCGAGCGTGTCATCAGACAGGCATCGCCGCCCTCGGCGAGGAACCACTTCGCTTTGGGACTCGCCCCGACCTCGCGGAAGAGGGTCGCGAGCGGGACCCCGGTCCACTCCGAGGTGCTGATCATCCCCGACACCTTCTGTGGGGTCATGTCAGGCTTGGGGTCGCGATAGGCCGCACGCCCATTCCCCGAGCATTCGATGAAGTAGGTGCGGACGACCTGCGGGAAGCGCTTCAGGTCATCGAGCGTGAAGGTCAATGGACGATCGACGAGGCCATGGATCGTCAACGTGTGCCGCTCGGGATCGATCGCGGGGATCCCCGCATGATGTCGCTCGAAGTGGAGATCACTCGGCGTGATCACCCCGGTGAGGTCTTGCAGCGGGGTGAGCGAGTTGCCGACCGTCTCGCCGTAGGGCGCACGGGTCGGGGTCTCGAATGGCGAGCGGGTGCCGACCTGCGTGGTCACACCCCCTTGGAGCTTGGTCGGGTCGGCGGGGACGGTGGGGCGCGCGGCGGCCGCCTCCTGGCCGTCGACGCTCACGGGCAATCCGGCCAAGACCGCGCCGCCGAGTGCGCCGGCGGCGCCGACCAGGAGGTCGCGGCGGGTGACGCTGGTGTCGGGAGTGCTCATCAGCGGTCAGAGCGGCCGATCACCGGGGGATTCGGGACGATTGATCCCTTGGGATTCGCGCGCGGGAGGAGGGGCGGTGGGTTGAAAGCCTCGTGCCCGACGGTGTTGTACGGGACGTCCTTCGGCGCGCCACCCATCGGCCAATCCTGCTCCTTCCCCGGCGAATCGGGCCGCGGCTTGGAGTTGATGTAGGCCGAGAGATCGAAGGCCTCCTGCGGGGTGAGCGACTTGGGGGCCGTCTGCGGCATGTTGTGCCAGATGAAGCTCGCGGCGCGCTCGAGGCGGGCCATCGAGGCGCCGATCGAGTACGACTTCGCCCCCCAGAGGGCGGGGAAGGCGCCGTCGATCCCCGCGCCATCGGCGCCATGGCAGGCGACGCAGGTCTTCTCGGTGTAGAGCTTCTCACCGCGCGCCACATCACCGACGAGGGTGTCCTTCATGGCGATGAGGCCATCGTGCCCGGCGACCTTGGTGCCGACGGGGACGTCGTAGGAGATGAAGGCGAGATAGGCGAGGATATCGGTCATCTCGCGGCTCCCGACGGGGATCGCGTTACCGGCGAGGGAGCGGGTGAAGCAGTAATTCACGCGATCGGCGAGGGCGATCACGGTGCCCGAGCGCGCCATGTACTTGGGGAAGCGCGCATGCGAGCCGGTGAGGGGGGCCGCATTGGGATCGAGCCCATCATCCTGATGGCAGCTCGTGCACTTGAGGTTGGCGGTCGCGTAGGCGGGGAGGCTGTCGGGGGTGTAGCGGAGGAGGTAGAGCCCGCGCTTGATGGAGGCGCCCATCGAATCGGCGGGGATGTCGGCCTCGCGCTTGGGGGCCCAGGCGGCCTCGGTGAAGACGACGGCCTTCGCATCGCCGGCGGTCTCCTTCGCCGGGCGACCACAGGCCGTGAGGAGGAACGGGAGACCGAGGAGCGCGAGCAGGGGGGAACGGCGCATGCGGGGAGGCTCCGACGCAGAAGGGGCGGACCTGAGGGATAACCTTATTACTGATGGGTTATACCGCTCGCGGCCAGCCCCCGCAAGAGCCTAGACCGAGGCGGTGGCCCGGACGCCACCGCCTCGGAGGATGCCTCAGTGCTTCATGAGCCCCGAGACGCTCAGCTCCACATTGTGCGAGGCACGGATCCCCCAGATCCCATCGGTCGAGCTCAGCTTGTCGGCGGCGATGAACTCCGCCTTGTCGAGGGTCTTCACCACCTGATTGTTCACGACACAGCTGGCTTGGCCCCCCTTCACGCGCCACCCGACGGTGTTGGTGGCCTCCCCGTTCGCATCGGCCTTCCGGATGGCGGGGTGCGCGGTGGTGTTCACGAGAGTCGAGACGGTGGCGCCGCGGAAGGTCTTGATCGCGTACGTGCCGGTCCCATAGACGATGCAGTACATGAGGGTCTCGCTCTCCGACTCGAGCCCCTGTCCACCGATGAAGATCCCGTACGAGTGCGGGTGCTGCGCCGCCATCTTGTGCTCCTTGAAGGTCCCCATCACCTCGTAGTCGCCTGCGAGGGTGCTGGCCGGGTTGTAGAAGATCCCGGCGGGGCCGACGGAGACGCGGAAGCCGCGGCCCTCGGCGACGAAGCGCGAGTCGTTGATGGTCTTCCCCTGTTGGAGAGGGCGACGGTCGATGCGGCCCTTCCACCCCGCGACCTTGATCCCCCCGTCCTTCACGGAGCGATCGGCGTCTTGGGCGGCGAGGGCAGGGGCGAGGGCGACGAGCAGCGCGAGGGACGAGAGCCAGCGGGTCATGACGAGATCTCCAGAGGGGTGGGTACCGGGTTCGCGTACCCCTCTATTGAAACGAGCGTTCCCGCGCCGGACAAGGCGCGCCGCCATATTCCGAGGTATGTCGATCGACCGGCGCACCTTCTTGGCGACCCTTGGCGCGGCGACCGTGGTGGCTCCGCACCTCGTGGAGGCGATGGCCCCGCGACGCGCAAGACCCTCGGCGCAGCAGCTCCTGTGGCAGCGTGACGAGCTCGCGCTCTTCCTGCACTTCGGGATCAACACCTTCACGGACCGCGAGTGGGGGGATGGACGCGAGGATCCGGCGCGCTTCGACCCCACCGGGCTCGACGTGCGTGAGTGGGCTCGCGTGGCGCGGGAGGCGGGGTTCAAGGCGATGATTCTCACCGCCAAGCATCATGATGGCTTCTGCCTTTGGCCGACCTGTACCACCACGCACTCGGTGGCCTCGAGTCCGTGGCGTGAGGGGAAGGGGGATCTCGTACGCGAGTTCGTCGAGGCCTGTCGCGCTGAGGAGCTGCGCGTCGGGCTCTATTGCTCGCCGTGGGACCGGAACCATCCATCGTACGGCGATTCGCCTCGCTATCGCGACGTGTACGCGGTGCAGCTCACCGAGTTACTCACCGATTACGGCGAGATCCATGAGGTCTGGTTCGATGGCGCCAATGGCGAGGGGCCGAACGGAAAGCGACAGGAGTACGACTGGCCCACCACCTGGAAGCTCGTGCGGAAGTTGCAGCCTAAGGCGGTGATCTTCTCCGATGCGGGCCCCGACGTGCGGTGGATCGGGAATGAGCGTGGGGTGGCGGGGGAGACGAATTGGTCGACGGTCGATCCCACGATCGTCCCCGTGCCGGGGATGACGGGTGACGAGGTGATGCGTTCGCTCACGGAAGGCGATCGCGCTGGATCGGTCTGGCGCCCGGGAGAGACCGATGTGTCGATTCGACCGGGGTGGTTCTACCACTCGAAGGAGGATGCCCGCGTACGCACCGCCGACGATCTGGTGGAGCTCTACTTCACCTCGGTCGGGCGGAACTCCAAGCTCCTCCTGAACGTGCCACCGACACCGGAGGGGGTGCTCCATCCGCGTGATGTGGAGAGTCTCCGTGGGATGCGGGCGAAGCTCGAGGCGATGTTCGCGACCGATCTCGCAGCAGGACGTCGGGTGCAGTGGCGCCGGACCAGTGCGCGCTCTGGGGTGGCCTCGGTCCAACTAGCCACGCCGGTCACCGTCGCCGTGCTCGACCTGCGCGAGCGGATCGCCGACGGACAGCGGGTCGCGGGCTACACGGTAGAGGGGCGGGTCGAGGGCGTATGGCGCGAGCTCTCACGCGGCTCGACGATCGGCTATCGGCGGCTCGCGCGGTGGGATCCGGTGACGCTCGACGCGATCCGGGTGACCGTCACCGATGCGGTGGAGCTCCCGCTCCCGCTCGAGATCCACCTTTTTTAGAGCAGCCCGCGGATCCAGCCCCCATCGACCGCGACGTTCTGCGCGGTGATGTAGCTCGCGCGCTCCGACGCGAGGAAGGCGGCGAGCGCCGCGAACTCATGCGGTTCGCCGAGGCGCCCCATCGGGATCTGGTGCTCCCATGCGGCGTATGCTGCCCC
The DNA here is from genome assembly GCA_964228675.1 of Gemmatimonadaceae bacterium. Taxonomy (GTDB): domain Bacteria; phylum Gemmatimonadota; class Gemmatimonadetes; order Gemmatimonadales; family Gemmatimonadaceae; genus Pseudogemmatithrix. Next base: position 1,227 of record CAXRBM010000048.1, on the reverse strand, counting down.
GACGCTCATGTCCTTGGTCTGTGCGATCCCCTCGGCGAGTTCCATCAAGCGCTCCGTGCGCGTGTAGCCCGGAAGGAGATTGTTCACCGTGATCCCATGCGGTGCGACCTCGTTCGCCAACGTCCGTGCGAAGCCGGTGACCGCCGCGCGGAGCGCGTTCGAGAGGATCAACCCATCGACCGGCTGCTTCACCGCGATCGAGGTGACGTTGAGGATCCGTCCCCACTGCCGCGCCTTCATCGCCGGGAGCACGGCGCGGCAGAGGTTCACCACGCTGTCCAAGGTCAGCGCGGTGGCGCGCTGCCACGCTTCCGGCGTGTGACTCTCAAAAGGGCCGGCGGGCGGGCCACCGGCGTTCGTGACCAGGATGTCGATCGCACCGAACCGCGCGAGGGTCTCGTCGATCGCCCGCGTGATATCGCCAGGGACCGTCACATCGGCGACGACCCCGAGCGTCTCGACCCGGTGATGCTGCGCGATCTCTTCTGCCGCCGCACGAATGCCATCGGTACGCGCACAGACCGCGACCCGTACCCCCTCCGCCGCGAGCGCCTCGGCGATCGCCCGCCCGAGGCCACGACTCGCCGCCGCGACGAACGCCGTCCGGCCCCGGATCCCCAGATCCATCGCTACTTCTGGTGGAAGTAGGCGTCGGTCTTGTTCAGCCAATCCTCACGGGGCGGGCTGAAGATATCGACGTCCAGGGTGTCCTCGAGCGCCTCGGCCTTGTGCCAGACGTTCGACGGGATGTGCAACACCTCACCGGCGCGGACGTCGTAGGTCTCGGTGCCGTCCTCGCCCATGAAGAATCGCAGGGCCCCCTCGAGGACGTAGGTGAACTGCTCGTTGGGATGCTGATGCTTCGGCACGATCGCTCCTTTTTTGAGGTAGACGTGTGCGAGCATCATCTGCTGGCCGGTGATCAGCTTGCGCGTGATCTGGTCGGTGACCGTCTCGTGCGGGATGTCGGACCAGCGGCGGAAGAGGACGGGAGGAGTGGTCATATCCCAGAAAGTAGCGAGATTCCGTGGGATGAGACGCTCTCGGTGGGTCCTCCGCGCCATCCCCCTCGCGCTGCCCGCCGGCGTCCCCGACGTTTTGGAACTCCGCGGCGAAGCCTACATGCCCATCGACGCCTTCGAGAAACTCAACGCCAAACTCCGCGCCGCCGGCGAGAAAACTTTCCCCAACCCCCGCAACGCCACCGCCGGCACGCTCAAACAACTC
>CAXRBM010000047.1:0-15587 GCA_964228675.1 Gemmatimonadaceae bacterium | reverse complement strand
GTCTCGGCATCGATCATGCCGAGCGGGATCTGCGTGGTCATCCAGTAGGCGAAGACGAGGAAGAGCCCCGCCGCGATGAAGGTGACCGCACGGAGTGCGCTCGCCGGATTCCCCTTGGCGAGGATCCGCATGAGGAAGATCCCGATCAACGAGGCGGCGAGTCCGGCCGCGGTATAGCCGATCGGGAGGAGGATCGCCGCGGTGCGATTCGCATCGCTGAGCAGCGTCGAGGTCGCGGCGAGCGCGATCGTCGCGATGATCGCACCGACGTAGGACTCGAAGATGTCCGCGCCGAGGCCGGCGACGTCGCCGACGTTATCGCCGACGTTGTCGGCGATCGTCGCCGGGTTGCGCGGGTCATCCTCGGGGATCCCCGCCTCGACCTTGCCGACGAGGTCGGCACCGACGTCCGCGGCCTTGGTGTAGATGCCGCCGCCGACGCGCGCGAAGAGGGCGATCGAGCTCGCGCCCATCGCGAAGCCAGAGATGATCTCGCCGAAGAGCTTGTAGCTGGTGCCCCCCAGGAGCGCCTTCTGCCAGACGAACACCGCGGTGACGCCGAGGAGGCCGAGGGCGGCCACCGCGAGGCCCATCACCGCACCGCCACCGAACGCGATCCGGAGCGCCGCGGCCTGACCGCTCGCGCGCGCCGCCTCAGAGGTGCGGACGTTCGCCTTGGTGGCCGCGGTCATCCCAGCCCATCCCGCCGCGATCGAGCAGAGCCCGCCGAGGACGTAGGCGATCGCCGTCTCGAGGTTCAGCGCGTAGGCGAGCAGCGCCGCGACCACGAGCAGGAAGGGGACGAGTACGGTGTACTCGCGCTTGAGGAAGGCCATCGCACCTTCCTGGATCTGCCCGGCGAGCTCCTGCATGGCGGCGGAGCCTGCGGAGTTGCGGACGATGCCCAGGTAGGTGAGCACGCAGGCCACGAGGCCAGCGAGCCCGATCCCGAGGGCATAGAGCGGCACGTTCTCGAGCATGGGGGGTGGGGTGAGAGGTGAGGAACTAGCGATTGAAGCGATTCATGACGGAGAGGATCCCCTCGGTCGTCCAGACCCGAAGCCCCTCCTCCAACGTCGGCAAGAGCGCGCGGACCTCGGCGCCCTCGTCCTTCCCGAACCGTCCGAGCACATAGTCGGCGAGATCGCCGATGCGGCGCTGCGGATCGTTTGGCCCGACCCCGATGCGGAGCCGGGGGTACTCCTGGCTCGTGAGCGCCTGCTCGATGCTCTTGAGCCCGTTGTGACCACCAGCGGAGCCCTTCGCGCCAAAGCGGAAGGTCCCGACCGGTAACTGCACCTCATCGGAGATCACCAGCAAGTCGGTGGCCGCGGCCCAGAAGGGGCGCCGGAGCCAGGGGGTCAACACCCGACCAGAGAGGTTCATGAAGGTCTGCGGTTTGACGAGGCGCACCTTGGCGGTGCCGATGCTCCCCGTGCTGATCAGCGCCTCGCCATCCTTGCGCCATCCGTCGCACCGCCAGACCTCCGCCAGATGGTCGAGGACCCACCATCCGACGTTGTGCCGCGTCTCCGCGTACTCCGTGCCGGGGTTCCCGAGCCCGAGGATGACCTTCATCGACGGACTCGGTGGTCCCGGACGACGGACGGGTTACTTGGCCTCGGCCTCGTCCTCGGCCTTCGGCTTGCGGATGAGCTCCGGCTCCGACGCCGACGCGCCCTCAGCAGGCGCGGCCTCGGCCTCGACACGCGGCGCCGCGCAGACGCAGACGGTCGCATCGGGATTCGAGCGAAGCGTGACGCCGGCCGGTAGGGCGATCTCCCCCGCGTGGATCGAGTGGCCGATCGTCAGCGCGGTCACATCGACGTTGATGTGGCCCGGGATGTTCGTCGGATCGCAATCGAGCTCGAGCTCGTGCAGGACCTGGTCGAGCATGCCGCCGCCGTGGCGGACGCCCTCCGGGGTGCCGACGAAGTGGAGCGGCACCGGGACGGTGACCTTCTCACCGGCCACGAGCTCCTGGAAGTCGACGTGCAGGATCTGCTTCTTGTACGGGTGACGCTGCACCTCGCGGATGAGCGTGTTGCTCGAGGTGCCGTCGACGTTGAGCGCGATGACCGTGCTCTGGTACGGGTGCTTCTCGAGGAAGAGCGTGAGCGCGTGGTGGTCCAGCGCGAGGGGCTGGGGCTGCCGCGCGTGCCCGTAGATGACTGCGGGGACCTGGCCGGCGGCGCGGAGTTTGCGCGCGACGCCCTTGCCGGTGGTGCCACGGGTGGTGGCGGAGAAGGGAACGGTTGCCATGGAACGTGACCTCTGCTGCACTGTGGCGCGCGACGTGGGTGCCCGGTATCTCCGGCCCGGCGGCGCGCCAACGGAAAGAAGGGTGCTACACCAACGGTCCTACCCTGCCATCCTCACTCGAAGAGCGAGGACACCGACTGATCCGCGTGCGTGAAACGGATCGCCTTCGCCAACAACTCGCCGACCGACAGCACGGTCAGCGTCGAGAAGTGCTTCTCCGGCGGCAACGCCACTGAATCGGTGATCGCGACCTCGGTGATCGGCGCCTCCGAGAGGCGCTGCACCGCGGGGCCGCTCAGCAAGCCATGCGTCGCGCAGACATAGATGTCCCGCGCGCCCAGCTTCTTGAGCGCCCGCGCCGCCTCGCTCACCGTCCCCGCCGTGTCGATCATGTCGTCGGCGAGGAGACAATCCTTCCCCTCCACCTCACCGACCACGTTCACGACCTCGGCCACGTTCGCCGCCGGTCGACGCTTGTCGATGATGGCGAGCGAGGCGTTCAACCGCTTCGCGAACCCACGCGCCATCTTCGCCGAGCCGACATCCGGGGCGACCACGACCGGGTCCACCAGATTCTTCTTCCGGTAGTGCGCCGTGAAGACCGGGGCCGCGTAGAGGTGATCGACGGGGATGTCGAAGAACCCCTGCAGCTGATGCTGGTGGAAGTCGAGCCCCAGCACCCGATCCGCGCCGGCGCGCATGATCATGTTCGCCATCAGCTTCGCGCCGATCGCGACGCGCGGCTGATCCTTGCGGTCCTGCCGCGCATAGCCGTAGTACGGGAGCACCACGGTGATGCGCGCCGCCGAGGCCCGTCGCGCCGCATCCACCAGGAGCAGGAGCTCCATGATGTTCTCGGCCGGCGGGTTCGTCGGCTGGACGATGAAGACATCCGCGCCGCGGACGTTCTCATCGAGCCGGACGAAGACCTCCCCATCGGCGAACCGCGTGACATTGGTGCGGCAGAGCTCGGTGCCGAGCGACTTCGCGATCTCCTCGGCGAGGGGCCGATTGGCCGTGCCGGTGAGGACGCGGAAGCCTGTCAGGGGGACCGAGAGACCGTCCATGCGCGAGGTCCGAGCGAAGTGGGGCGGTGCGGGACCGCCCAGAGGCGGACGACCCCGTCCAACGACAGCCTCGAAAGCTAGGAGAACCGAGGCCGGTGCGACAGGGGGGAAGGGGGCGCAAGTGCCGATGGCGCCCCGAGTTGCCCCTGGTGGATTCGAACCACCATTCTCGCATCCAAAGTGCGATGTCCTGCCATTGGACGAAGGGGCAGCAGGGACCGATGGGAAGCTAGCCGAGTCGCTGTACGGGGGCCACCCGCGTCGCGAAGCCGGAGGGGATGATCCGCGTCCCGTCGGGGAGTCCCCCGAGGGTGGATGGGGCGTTCCCATCGAACACCCCGAACACCGTCGACCCTGACCCGCTGAGGCGAGCGATCATCGCCCCGGCGGATCGCAGGGAGTCGAGGCAGCTCCCGATCGCCGGGTGGTGTCCCACCACCACCGCCTCGAAATCGTTCGCCGAGAGGGTGGCCACCCGGTCCCAGCGCGCCAGGTCATCGGTCGCCTGCGGGGCGGGTGCGCTGACTGGCTCCCTCGCGCGCTGCGCTGCCACCCACCCGAACGCCGCGCCGGTGTTTACCCCGAAGGGTGGGACGACCAGCAGAAGTGCCCTCGGTGGGAGAGGGGGGAGCGTGAGCATCCGTTCCCCTCGTCCCCAAGCGAGGGCCATCGGGGCCTCGGCCGCGAGAAAGGGAACATCGGCGCCGAGCCGCACGGCGACAGTGAGGAGCGCAGCCGCGGAGAGCGGGTGTGGGGCCAGATGGTTCAGGATGCGCAGGACGGCACCGGCGTCGGCGCTTCCGCCCCCGAGCCCGCCGCCTACGGGGATGCGCTTCACGATGCGGATCCGGAATCCCGTCGCCCACCCGGTCGCGTCGAGGAACGCGACGGCGGCTCGAAAGGCGAGGTTCTGCTCCGCCGGTCCGACCTCAGCGCCCTCGACCACGAGCTCCTGTCGACGGGTGTCCAGCGCGACCTCGACCGTGTCGGCGAGATCGATGCGGGCGAAGAGGGTCTCCAGCTGGTGATACCCCGACTTCTCCTGCGCCAGGATGCGGAGCGAGAGGTTGATCTTCGCCTGCGCTTCGACGCGCGCGGCGGTCCCGGTGGTCATGAGGCGTCTCCGGCGGCGGTCATGTCGCGGAAATGCAGGTGCTGGCGCACGAAATACCAGGCGCCGATCACCGTGATGGGGACGAACGAGAGGAGATGAAATCCGATCGCCCAGCTCACCGCGAGGTCACCCGGCACGCCGTACAGCCCGAGCCCGGCCTTCCCCGCGGCCTCGAAGAAGCCGAAGAACCCCGGCGAGGAGGGGATCGCCACCCCGATGGCGATGATCCCTTGCAGGAAGAGACTGGCGCTGAATGGCGCATGGACCCCGATGGCGAGGAAGCCGAGCCAGAAGGCGGCGGCGTTGGTGAGCCAGTGGAGCAGGGTCCACCAGAGCGCCTCGGTCACGAGCGCGGGGGAGCGGAGGACGGCCACGCCGGCGGCGAAGGTGGTGACGAGGTGATGGAGTCGCTCGCCGAGGCGCGGGGAGAGTCGGCCGATCGTGCCGCTGATGAGGCGGGCGACGAGGTCTGGCGCGGCAAGGAGGACGACGACTCCCGAGAGGACGACGGCGAGGATGGCGCCGGCTCCGAGGGCGATGCGCCCCGCCGTCCACCCAAGGATCGTCGCATCCGCCGGGACACGTGGATCGAGGGTCGCGAGGAGCAACAGTCCGAGGACCACCGTCCCGTCGAAGAGGCGATCGACGACCAGGGAACCGAGCGCGGCGGCGAAGGGGATCTCGGGGCGGGCGCGGCTGATCGCGAAGGCGCGCGCCATCTCGCCGGCGCGGGCGGGGACGACGTTGTTGACCATCATCCCGATCGCCGTCGCATGCCAGAGCGGGGTGACGGGGACGCGCGGGGCGATCGGCGCGAGGATCGCCTGCCAACGGCGTGCACGTAGGGGGAAGATCGCGGTCGCCACGACCGTGCAGGCGAGCCAGAGCCCGAGGCGGGAGGTGCGCAGGATGGTGACGACCTCGGCGAGGTCCACATCGCGGAGGGTGAGCCAGAGGAGGAGACCACTCAGGGCGATGCCGAGGAGACCGCGCCAGCCGATGCGCATCGGGTCAGCCCTCGTCGGCGAGGCGGAGGAGGTCACGAAGCTCGTCGAGCTCCTCGGGGGCCGGTGGGTGCGTGGCCTCCGCCAGGCGGGCGGCGAGCTGACGGGCGGCGGCGAGGGCGGCGAGGCCGCGATAGAGGAAGTGATCGATCATGGGCATCGTCGCCGTGGGCGGTGCGCTGACGGAGGGCCGCGCCATGCGCCCGACCGGCAGGGTCGAGCGCACGGGCTCCGCTCGCACCGCGGGGACCGACTCGAGCCCCGCGATTCCCGACGCGAGGAGGTCGCGGAGCCCCGAACCGGAGAGGCCGATTCCCGTCGGGCGTCGCTCAGCCACGGCGGGCCGCGTCCATGGCGGCGCGCATCCGGCGCACCGCCTCGGGGAGACCGACGAAGATCGCATCCGCGACGATCGCATGCCCGATGTTGAGCTCCTCGCACTCCGGGATCGCGGCGACGGGGCCGACGTTCGTGAGGGTGAGGCCGTGACCGGCGTGCACCGCGAGCCCCAGCGAGGCGGCGTGGGCCGAGGCGGCGCGGAGCGCGGTGAGGTGCGGGGTATGGCCTGGCGCCTCGCAATAGCGCCCGGTGTGGAGCTCGATCGCCTCGACGCGCAGGGTCGCCGCGCGTTCCACCTGGCGCGCGTCGGGATCGATGAAAAGGGAGGTGCGGACGTTCGCCGCGCGCAGGGCGAGGATCGCCGCCTCGAGCCGCGCGGGATCGTGGAAGAGGTCGAGCCCGCCCTCGGTGGTGACCTCCTCGCGCTTCTCGGGGACGAGCGTGACCTGATGCGGACGGAGCCGCGTCGCGAGCGCGATCATCGCATCGGTGGCGGCGAGCTCGAGATTGAACGGGGTGCGCGCCTGCGCGACCAGTCCCTCGATGTCGGCATCTTGGATGTGGCGGCGATCCTCGCGGAGGTGCGCGGTGATCCCATCGGCGCCGGCGTCCTCGCAGACACGGGCGGCGCGCACGGGATCAGGATAGATGGCACGGCGTGCCTGCCGCACCGTCGCCACATGATCGATGTTGATGTAGAGGCGTTGGCGGGTCATCTTCCGCGAGAGGTCCTTTCACAAGGGAGTGCGTGGTGCGTCGACTCGTGACACTGCTGACGTTGGTGTGGCTCGCCGGGTGCGCGTCGGCTCCCGCGGGGCCGGTGGCCGGCGCCGAGAGCGCCGATGCCGCGGTGCGCGGCTTCCTGGCCGCCGCGCGCGGGAACGACATGCGCGGGCTCGCCGCCGTCTGGGGGAACGCCGAATCCCCGGTCCGTGACCGGGCCAAGTCCGCGGAGGTGGAGCAGCGCGCGATGATCATCATCTGCCATCTGCGTCACGACCAGGCGACCCTGGGGATGCCACAGACGGGGCAGGGGGGCCGGCAGCTGATCCCGGTGGATCTCACCCAGGGCGACCTCAAGGCCCGCACCACCTTCACGACGGTGCGGAACGCCAAGACCGGGCGTTGGTTCGTGGAAGACGTGGGGCTGGCCCCCGTCACGGCATTCTGCCGGTAACGGCCTCATTAATATTCCATCAGTTCGATGAGGACACCGGCGGTCGCGCTCGGATGGAGGAACGCGATCCGCTTCCCTTCCGCCCCGAGGCGCGGGGTCTCATCGATCAGTCGGATCCCGGCGGCGCGGCATCGTGCGAGCGTGCCGTCGAGGTCGTCGACGTGGAAGCAGAGGTGATGGATCCCCGGGCCGCGCTTGGCGAGGAACTTCCCGATCGGGGAGTCCGCGACGGCCGGCTCGAGGAGCTCGACCAGCGGTTCCCCCGCAGCCAATCCGACGATGCGCGCGCCATCGGCATCGTCGAGCGGGACCTCCGGGAGACCCAAGAGCTCCTGATAGAACGGTAGGATCCCCTGCAGGGACTCGACGGCGATGCCGATGTGGGCGAGTCGAGTGCCTCGAGGGGTGGCAGGGGTGGTCATTCAGGCGGCTCCGGGTGCGACGCAGGCACGAAGGGTCGCTGGAACGTTAGCGAGATGCGGCGGTGGTTGGCACCGTCGCCCGATCCGAACCGGAGAACACGATGTCGAAGCCCGTGGTGGTGACCGATGAGTCCTTCGCGACCGAGGTGGAGCAGCATGCCGGAGTCGCGGTCGTCGATTTCTGGGCGACCTGGTGCGGCCCCTGCCGCATGATCGCCCCGATCCTCGACCAGTTGGCGGCGGAGTACGACGGCAAGGTCAAGGTGACCAAGCTCGACGTCGACGCCAATCAGAGGACAGCGGCGAAATTTCAGGTCCGCTCGATCCCGACCCTCCTCTTCTTCAAGGACGGGAAGCTGGTGGATCAGGTGATCGGCGCGGTGCCGAAGCCGGCGCTCGCGGCGAAGTTCGACGCGCAGCTGGGGTGAGCGCCGGCGCGGGGACGCTGCACGTCGTCAGCACCCCGATCGGGCATCTGGGCGACCTGAGTCCCCGGGCGGTCGAGGTGCTGCGTGGCGTGTCGGCGATCCTCGCGGAGGATACGCGGCACACCCGCGGGCTCTGCGAGCGGTTCGAGATCCGCACGCCGCTCCTCGCGTATCACGAGCACAATGAGGCCTCGCGGGTCCCGGGACTCGTCGCGCGACTCGTCGCGGGCGAGTCCCTCGCGTTGGTGAGCGATGCGGGAACACCGCTGCTCTCGGATCCCGGCGATCGGTTGGTGCGCGCGGCGATCGAGGCGGGGGTGACGGTCTCCCCGGTACCCGGGCCGTCGGCTCTGCTCGCCGCCCTCGTGGTCTCCGGTCTCTCGGCGGAGCGCTTCACCTTCTTCGGCTTCCTCGCGCGGAAGGGGCGCGAGCGCACCGAGGCGATCCAGGCGATCGTCGCTTGTGCGCACACCGTGGTGCTCTACGAGGCCCCGTCGCGGGCGGCGGAGACGTTGCGGGAGCTCGAGGCCGCCGGCGCGGGGGATCGTCCCGCCGTGCTGGCGCGGGAGTTGACCAAACAGTTCGAGACGGTGGTGCGCGGGACGGTGCGCGAGGTGGCGGCGGCGGCCGAGGCGCAGCCACCGCGCGGTGAGGTGGTGCTCGTGATCGGGGCGGGGGCGCCGGTGGCGCTCGATGAGACGGCGCTGCGCACGTTGGCGGCATCGCTGCGCGCGGCGGGACATTCGGCGCGCGACGTCACGCAGCTCTTGCAGGAACGCGGGGCGCCGCGGAACCTCGCGTATCGGCTGGCGCACGAATGAAGGGGATCGTCGCGGCCGTCGTGATCGCGGTGGCACTCGGCGCGCCCGCTGCCACCGTCCCACGCCTCACCGTCCCACGCCTCACCGTCGCGCGCGTGCAGTATGAGGGCGATGACTGGTACGCCAACCCGTCGAGTCTCCCCAATCTCATTCGCGCGATCCGCACGCGCACGACGCTTGCGGTAGAGCCGAACGAGGTACGACTCACCCTGCGGGATGAGCGGCTCTGGGATCACCCCTTCCTGCATCTCACCGGGCATGGCGATATCCGCTTGCGCGAGGACGAGGTGGAGCGCCTGCGCACCTATCTCCTGCGCGGCGGGTTCCTGCACATCGATGACAACTATGGGCTCGATCCGGCGGTACGTCGTGAGCTCGCGCGCGTCTTCCCCGATCGCGCGCTGGTGGATGTGCCGCTGACGCATCCCATCTATCGCATCGTCTATCCCTTTCCGCAGGGGATCCCGAAGGTCCACGAGCACGACAACAAGCCGGCGCGGGGGTTCGGGATCTTCATCGGGGATCGCCTCGCCGTCTTCTATTCGCACGAGAGCGATCTCGGCAATGGATGGGAGGACATCGGCACCTATCCTGCCGATCCGCCGGAGGCGCATGAGGCGGCGCTGCGGATGGGGGTGAACCTCTTCGTGTATGCGGTGACGAGTGCGGTCGGACGGTGAGCGCGCCATGGTGATGGATCCGATGGCCCTGGTCGCACGCGAGGTGGCGCGGATCCGCCGCGATGATCGCGTGCGGGTCGCCGCGATGGGCGCCGCCTGGGCGCTCGCCGCGCTCGCGACGGCCGCCACGCTCCTCGGCGGCGGGCGATGGATCGCCTGGCCGGCACTCCTCCCGCTGCTCGGCTGGTTCGTGGTGCTCGCCGGATCGGTGGTGATCGCCTGGCGTGGGCACGTCTGGAGTGCGCGTCGGACCGCGCCGCTCGACGTGGCACGTCTGATCGAAGGGGAGCAGGGGCTGCGGCGTGGCGCGCTGGTCGGGGTGCTCGAGCTCGCGACGACGCGTGGGGTGCTCGTCGATGCGGCCGCGGCGCAGGTCGGGGCGCAGCTCGCGCCCGCCGCCGATGCGCTCGCCCCTCGAGCCTCCGCACGGCGTCGGCGTGGGATGGCGCTCGCGCTGGTGGCGATGCTCGGCGCGTCGCTCGTCGCCGGAGGCACCTGGCGGGCGCAGCCCGATGGCTGGCGCGTGATGCGGCGGCCGATCGCCGCCGCGCAGGGGCGGTTGCTCGAGTCGCTGCGATTCGACGGACTCCCGATCGGCGTGGCGCGCGGAAGCTCGCTCGTGATCGACCTGCGTGCGGAGGGCCGGCCGACGGTGCGCGTGACGTGGCGCCCGCTTGGAGCAGGGTGGCGCGATACGCTGCTCGCCGTCGCCGCCGATGGGCGCGCGCGGCTGACGATCCCTCGCGTAGACGCCGACCTTCGTCTCGTCGCCTCCGACGGCCGCACCTCCACCGACACGGCGCAGGTCCGCGCGGTCGATCGCCCCTTCCTCGGCGATGTGCGCGTCACGGCGGTGTTCCCCGCCTATCTCGGTCGCACCGCCGAATCGGTCGATGCCGAGCTGCCGCTGCAGATCCCAGAAGGCACGGTGCTGACGATCGAGGGGCGCGCCTCCGAGGTGTTGGCGTCGGTGGTGCTCGTCCCGGTCGGTGACGCCGAGTCGTCCGGCACGGTCGCACGCCCGGCGCGCGTGACGCTCTCGGCGAATGGTCTGCGATTCGGTGGGCGCTTCGCGCCGTCGCGGAGCGCTTCCTACGTGTGGGAGGTGGTCGGGCGGTCGACGGCGATCGAGGATCTCCCCGTGCCGTTGGCGGTCGAGGTGGTCCCCGATCTCGCGCCGCACATCAGCATCGTGAGTCCAGCGGGGCCGGTGCAGGTCGAGCCGTCTGCACGCGTCGCGCTGGAGGTGGTGGCGGAGGATGATCATCGGCTCGGGCCGATCGCGATCCGTCGGCAGGTGATCGATGCGGCGGGGCAGAGCGGGGCATCGACGGAGACGACGCTCAGCTCCGGTGGAGAGGCGGCGTGGGTGGGCGGGGTGCGGCTCGATCTCGCGGCACTCGGACTCACACCGGGCGCGAAGGTCCGTCTCGTGGCGGTCGCACGGGAGGCGGGGCCGCGGGCCCGTGTGGTACAGAGCGCACCACTCGAGTTGCAGGTGCCGACCGCAGATGAGGGCCGCGAGGCGGCGCGGGAGGTCGGCGATGCGGCGGCGGCCGCGGCGGTCGCGGCCGCACGCGCCCAGGCGGCGTTGGCGGAGCGCACGGCGGATGCGGCGCAGGCCCGGGACCGCGGGGCGCTCCGGGCGGAGCGCGCCGAGCAGGCACGCGAGATCGCGGCGCAGCAACGGGCGGTGCAGGAGCAGGTGGCGGAGCTCGAGGCCACCGCGCAGACACTCGAGGAACGGTTGCGGCAGGCTGGCGCGCTCGACCCCACGCTCGCGCGGCAACTGCAGGATGCACAGCGGTTGTTACGTGAGGCGCTCTCGGGGTCGCTCGATGCCACGCTCCAGAAACTCGACGCGGCCCGCGAGTCCGGCGACGCCGACCGCACGCGGCAGTCGCTCGCGGAGGTCGCGGCGCAACAGCAGCGGATGCGTGAGGCATTGGAGCGGAGCGCACAGATGCTGCAACGGGCCGCGCTCGAAGGGGCGATGCGCACCACGGCCGACCAGGCGGAGGCGCTCGCCAAGGACCAGCGTCGCTTCGCGGATGCGAAGGGCGCGGCGGACTCGGCGCCGCCGCCGACCACCGCCGAGCAGTTGGCGCGCCGCGCCGATGCGCTCGAGAAGGCCGTCGAGGCGATGGCACAGCGGCTCGCATCGGCTCGGGCGCAGACCGGCGCACGGGGGGCGCGTGAGGCCGCCGAAGCGGCGCGTCGGTCGGAAGCGGCCTCGCGTGAGGGGGCGGCGGAGACCGCGGCGCGGGCAGCAGAGGAGGCGGCGCGCACCCTTGCCGAGACGCAGCGCTCGCAGCTCGCCGAGTGGCGTGGCGAGCTCACCTCGGCGCTCGATCGCTCGGTGCAGGAACTCCTGCAGCTCGCGCGGGAGCAGGAGCGCGTGGCCGAGGATGCGCGGCAGGATCCTGCCGATCCCGCGGTGCGCGCGCGGCAGAGTGCGGTGCAGCAGGGGGTGCAGGCGGCACAGCAGCGCCTCGCGGAGCAGGCGCGACAGTCGGCGCTGGTCTCGCCGCGCTCGCAGCAGACGATGGCGGCGGCGCAGCAGCAGGTGAGTGAGGCCGCGCGGCAGGTGCAGCAGGGAGGGCCGGGGGCATCGAACGCCGAGATGCGCGAGGCGGCGGATGCGTTGCGCCAGGCGGCGCAGCAGCTCACGCGCGATCGCGAACGCGCGGCATCCGCGTCGTCGGCGTCGGGGCTCCCCGAGTTGATGCAACAGCTACAACAGGCCGCCCAGCAGCAGGGTGCGATGAATGGGCAGTTGCAGAGCCTCCTCTCCATGGCGCGTGCCGCGGGGCAGTCGGGCAATGAGGGACTCGACGCGCAGGGTCAGGCGCAGGCGCGTCGGCTCGCACAGTCGCAGCGCGCGGTGGCCCAGGCGCTCGACGAGGCGGCCGATGTGGATCCGAGTGGTCGCGCGCAGGAGATGGCGCGTGAGGCGCGCGGCCTGGCGCAGCAGCTCGATCAGGGGATCGTGAGCCAGGCCACCGAGCAGCGGCTGGAGCGGTTGTTGCGTCGCATGCTCGATGCGGGGCGCTCGCTGGAACAGGAGGAGCGCGATGCCACGCAGCAGCGCGAGGCACGCGCCGCCGCGCGGGACCCCGCCCGCTTCACCCCCGTCGGTACGCGCGCGACCGGGGCGGAGGCCCAGCGGTTCGCGACGCCGTCGTGGGCGCAACTCCGTGCGCTCTCCCCTGAGGAGCGTACCCTCGCGCTCGAGTATTTCCGTCGGTTGAATGCGGAGCGCGTGCCATGATCGCGCCTCGGTCGCGGGTGCGCCGCCTCGTGTGGGCGATCGGTGGGGCGTTGCTGCTCACGAGCCCGCTCGCGGCGCAACCCGATCCAGCCGCTGCGGTACTGACCCGCGCGATGGACGCTGAGAATCAGGGGCGCGCACGTGAGGCGATCGCGGCCTATCGGGAGGCGATCGCCCGTGGGGCGGTGATCCCCGGCGTGCTCGGGCTCGAGCGCGCCTTCTCGCTCGTCGCGCAGGAGGATTCCGTCCTCCCTGCGCTCGATACGCTCGTGGCGCGCTTTCCGCGTGAGGCCGCCCTGCGCACGGCGCAGCTCCGCGCGCTGGTCGCGGTCGGACGAGTGACCGAGGCGCATCGGGCCTTCGATGCGTGGCGCGAGGTCGACCCCGCGTCGATCGATCCCTATCGCGATTACGCCCGCGTCCTGTTGTTCAACGGTCGGATGGCATCGGCCGACACGGTGCTCGGGGAGGCGGTGCGTCGGCTCGGGTCCACCCGTGGGATGCTGCTCGAAGTGGCGCAGCTCCGCGCCGGACTCGGTCGGTGGACCGAGGCGGCGAGTGCGTGGTGCGCGGTGATGCAGGCCGAGCCGTACTATGAGATGGCGGCGTTCTACTCGATGCAGCCGACGCCGGTGGCGCTGCGAGACAGCGTGCGCGAGCGGTGGGGCGTGGCGACCGCCCCACTCGGGGCGCGGCAGGCGCTGGCCCAACTCGAAGTCGCTTGGGGCGCCCCGCGTCGCGGATGGGAGCTCCTCGCCGCACTGCCGGTGCGCGATACCACCGTCGCCATCTGGGAGCAGTTCGCGCAGGAGGTGGAGCGCGTGGAGGCGTGGGGGGTGCTGACCGAGGTGGTGGTGGCGATCCAACGGGCGCGGCCGTCGAGCGCGCAGGCGCTGCGCGCGGCGCGGATCGCCACGCGGGCTGGGGCGGATACCCTCGCGCTGCGCCTGGCGCGCGAGGCCCAGCAGGGTCCCGTCAGCGAGCGCCGAGTGGCGGAGGCGATCCCGGTCGAGCTCGAGGCGCTCGCGCGGCTCGGACGTGCGGCGGAGGCGGAGCGCGTCCTCGCGGCGGCGTCGCAGACCCTCGGGGCGGAGGGTACGCGGCGGCAGGCCCGCACGATCGCGATGGCGTGGATCCGCGCGGGCGACGTGGACCGCGCGCGACGCGCGGTGCGCGAGGCGCCACTCGAGGATGCCGATGCCGTCAGCGGATGGCTCGCCCTCTACGACGGGGAGATCGGCACCGCGCGGACGGCGTTGCGCCAGGCGGATGCCCCCGATCCGCTACGCATCGAGGTCCTCGCGCTGCTCACTCGGACGACGGCGACGCAGTCGCGCACGATCGGTGCGGCGTATCTCGCGCTCGCGCGCGGGGACTCCACGCGCGCGGAGCGCGCCTTCGAGCAGGTGGCGACCGAGTTGCCTGAGGTCGCGTCGCTCGCGCTCCTCACGGCGGCGCGGCTGCAGGCGGCGCGTGGAGCGAGAGCAGGGGCGGCCGAGTGCTGGGCGCTGATCGTCGCGCAGTATGGGAGCACACCCGAGGCGGCGGAGGCGCTGCTCGAATGGGGGCGTCTCGCTCGGCGGACGGGAGACCGCGTCGCCGCTCGCGCGCGGTTCGAGCAACTGATCCTCACGCATCCCACCAGTGCGCTCGTGCCGCAGGCGCGGCGGGAGCTCGATGGCCTGGCCATGGAGGAACGGCGATGACGGTGATGCGTCAGTCGCTGCGCGTGGTGCGTCTCGCCCTCGCCGTGGTGTCGAGCGTCGCAGGGCTCGGTGGCGTGGTGACCCCGCTCGCCGCTCAGCACCTCCTCCTCCCGATGGATGCGGTGCAGGCCAATCATCTCAAGGCGTATGGCGTGACCTTCGGCGCGCTCCGCGAGGGGGTGCGCAGTGAGTGGTTGCTCAACTATCGGGGCGGGGCATTCCTCCTGCCCGACGTGCCGAGTCTCCGGCGGGCGGCGCTTCTCGCGGGCGTGACCGTCGAGCCGATGGATGCGGCCGCCGTGCGAGCGCTCCGGGGCGAGATGACGGAAGGGAACATGGATGCGGTGCCGCTGGAGAAGGCGCCTCGCATCGCGGTCTATACGCCTCCCGATGCGCCGCCCTGGGACGATGCGGTCACCTTGGCGCTCACCTACGCCGGGATCCCGTACGACGCGATCTGGGACGATGCGGTGCTCGACACCGATCTCTCGAAGTACGACTGGATCCATCTCCATCACGAGGATTTCACGGGGCAGCAGCACAAGTTGACCGCGGTCTATCGTGATGCGCCCTGGTTCGTGCGGAGCCGTGAGCGCGACCTCGCGATGGCGCGGCGGTTCGGCCACGCCGATATCCCCGCGCTCAAGAAGGCGGTCGCGGATCGGCTCGCCGCCTTCGTCTCGCGCGGGGGATTCCTCTTCGCGATGTGCGGATCGACCGAGACGTTGGAGCTCGCACTCGCGGGGCGAGAGGTCGATATCGCCGGCGTCGCCGCCGATGGATCCCCGGTCGACCCCGGGGCCGACGGCAAGATGGACTGGACGCGCGCGATGGCCTTCACCGGGGCGAGACTCGAGATGGCGCCCGGGGTCAATGCGATGAGCGATATCGATGGTCACCAGGTGAATGTCCCCCTCCGTCGTCAGCCCCTCGGGACCTTCGCCCTCTTCGGCTTCTCGGCGAAGTTCGATCCGGTGGCGTCGATGCTCGTGCAGAACCACCGCACGGTGCTCCGCGACTATTTCGGGGTGACCACCTCGTTCACTCGGAACCGGCTCAAACCGGGGGTCACGATTCTCGCGGAGGAGGCGGGGGCCCCCTGGGTGAAGTACGTGCATGGGAGCTTCGGGCGTGGGTCGTGGACCTACCTCGGCGGGCACGACCCCGAGGACCCGCAGCATGCCGTCGGCGCCCCGCCGACCGATCTCGCGTTGCATCCCAACTCGCCGGGTTATCGCCTGATCCTCAACAACGTGCTCTTCCCCGCGGCGAAGCAGAAGCCGTTGAAGACGTGAG
>CAXRBM010000046.1:0-2623 GCA_964228675.1 Gemmatimonadaceae bacterium | reverse complement strand
TTCTTCTCCCCGATGGCGATCCAGAGCATGCTCGCCCTCGCCCCGCTCGACGCCCATCGCCGCTACGACCTCGGCCTCCTCGGGATGGTCAGCGGTGACGCCGCGATGGCGCGTGCGCAGGCCGATTCGATCCTGATGACGGCGCCCGATCACCTGCTGGGGCTCATCCTCGCCATGCGCACCGCCGGGATGCAGCTCGACACCCTCGCCAAGAACCGCCATGCGGCCCGACTCGGGGCGGTCGTGGACCGCGAGCGGGCGAAGAACCTGACGGAGTACATCGATCACGGGCCGGACATCGATGCCGCGCTCCGTGAATCGCGCGGTGGGGCGATTTCCCCCGCGCCCACGCCCCGCTAGGTCCTGCTCAGGGGACGCGGTAGAGCCAGCTGAACTTCACGAAGAAACCATCGCGCGTCCGCTGCACCTGTTGGAAGCGGAACGCCTCCGGCTCCTCGAGACTCGCGCCGTAGCCCAGATAGAGCACGCGCCCAGGGCTCGGGAAGTAGGAGAAGAGCCAATCGGCGCGGAGGCGATTCGTCCGCGACGCCTCCGATCGTGTGAAGACGCCATCGTCATCGCGAAAGAGGATCGCGTCCTCCGTGGTCGGATCGCGATACGCGTCCCGCTCGCGCGCCTCGTACTGCCCGACGAAGCGGAAGAAGATCGCCCGCGAGAGCTGATACTCCACGCGGAGGCGCGGGATGTCGGTCTGCAGGATCGTCGACCCATCACGGACGCGGCGGAACTCCTGATGGAGGAGGATCAGGCTCGCGCGCAGCTGCGGGGTGGGGCGGAGATCGAGTGAGGCATTGTACTCGAACCGGCGCGCCTGCGACCCTTCGAGGAACTCCGCATCCTGCCCGATCGTCGTCCCGGCGGAGAGACCGAAGGTCCGGAACTGCGGCGTGCTGACGCGGAACTGGAGCTGCCGTCCCGGGACGCGCCCCGTCGGCGTGTACTTCGCGGTATCGGTGATCACGCCCCCCGACCGCCGCTCGACGTAGTAGCGCTCGTACTGCGAGGGGAGGAAGCCGAACCCCTCGCGTGCCACCGTCAGGTTCACGTTCCACCCGCCACGGAGCTGCGCGCTCGAGAAGAGGGCGGTGCGGTGTTCCAGCGGACGATCCCGCTCGAAGAAGTCGCGATACGCCCACGTGCCCGACCACGAGCCGAAGAAGGTCATCTGCTCCACGCGCGCGCCGCGCGCGCCGAACCAGGTGTAGCGTTGGCTCATCGAGCCCTGCGCATAGTCGGTCCGTGGGACGAACCCCGAGCGCGAGACGAACCCCGGACTCACCCCCTCGATCGAGTTGCGGAACCCCCAACTGCGCCCAGAACGATCAATGCTCGCCTCCCAGATCGCGCCGTCCTGCGTCGTCGCCCCGTCTCGCGTCTGTCCATGCGCCACCTGATAGCTCGCCTGATACAGATCCCGGATCACGAAGCGCCCATCGGTGTTGAGGACCTGATTGAAGTCCCCCCCCTCGCGCCGATCGGTGACGGTGAAGCCGACGTTGCTCTGCGCCCCCACATCGCGCCGTAGGCGCACGATGTTGTGAAGCGGCTGATCGCTCCCGTTCGCGCTGTAGGTCGCATTGTCGATCGCCGAGAGGACACCGAGGTCGAAGCGCCCCACCTTCCCCGTGAGCTTCGAGGCGGCGACCGGCTGGACGATCCGCCGCGTGTAGACCAGCTGATTGGGCGTGTCGATCTGCTCGTTCCCCTCGACGAAGAAGGGCCGGAGCTCGGGGAAGTTCACCGCGAAGCGCACGTCACCCGGGATCTGCCCGACATCCGCTTCCACCTGCGAGAAGTCCGGATTGATCGTCGCGTTCATCGTCAGGCTCGGCGTCACCCCCCACCGCACATCGGCCCCCGCCTGGGAGAGTTCGCCGTAGCGCCACCGCGTGGTGAGGTCATCGGGGGTCCCCGAGAGGGAGCTCGTCACCACCGGGGTGACATCGAGCACGAGACCACGATTGAGGTCGCGGAGCCCCACGAGTCGACCGGACTGCACCAAGAACGAGGAGAGCCCGCGCTTCGGGCCGGTCCAGGTGTCCTGATAATTGTTGCGCTGCGTGACGCGCACGACATTGAGCCCCCAGCTTCGCGGCTCGGTCGCGCGGAAGCGGAGACTCTTGTACGGGATGCGGAGCTCCACCTGATAGCCCCAGTCGGTGATCTCCCCCTTGGACTGCCAGATGAGATCCTGGTTGAGGTCGGCGTTCCCAAGGGTCGCGCGGGAGAACCCACCACCGCCCCCACCGCCGCCACCACCGCCGCCACGGCCACGCCCGGGACCACCGCCCCCCCCTTCGGTGCGGATCCCATCGCTCTGCACCCCGAGCGGGTTCACCGCGAAGACATACGCCTGCCGACGGTCGTTGAAGGTGTCGAGGATGAACTGCACATGGTCGTCGTTCTGGATCCGGTCGCGGTCGGCGAGCGTCCCGCGCACCGTGCCAGCCGGGGCGAAGGCGCGGACGGCGAAGTAGATCGCCTCGGGGCCATACCAGACGAGGGCCTCGGTGGAATCGAGCGCCGGGCGGCCGTCGGTCGGATTGAATTGGGAGAAGCCGGTGAGGCGCGCGGCGCGGGCCCAGGGGGCCTCGTCGAGGCG
>CAXRBM010000045.1:0-5354 GCA_964228675.1 Gemmatimonadaceae bacterium | reverse complement strand
TTCGGGTGATCCTGTGGCTCGAACATGTCGAGCACGTGCGCGCCGAAGGCCTGCCCCGTCTTTACCACATAGGAGCCCGCCGGATAGCGCGTGCCGCCCGCGGCAATCGGCCCCGTCGCGCGATGCACGTCGATCCCGTTCTTCTGCAACGCGACGATCAACTTCACCGCCGTCGGGAAATCGGGCTGATCCGACGAGAGGACATAAGCGCGCGGATCACGCAGGGCGGGATCGTTGAGCACCCCCATCAGCGCCTGCGCCGCCGCACCGGTCCGCGACTGTCCGGCCGCCGCCATCCCACCGAGGAAGGCCATCGCATCATCACCACCGGTCGCGCGGCCGCGGTTCTCCGCCGCGATACGCGCCTGCGCCGCCTCGACCCGCTTCGGCCAGATGGTCCAGCTATCGCGATTCCCCTGCTGGATCCGATCATTCCCCATCTTCCAGATGTTGAACAGGAAGTGCTCGCGGTTGCGTGAGACCACATCAAGCACCGCCTTGTTCGCGGTGACCGAGTAGTCGATCGACTGCCGGAACTTCCAGACGCCGGGCTTCACCGGCATCGGGAGATCGGCACTCGGCAGCTGGCGATTCGCGATGAAGGGGATCTCCATCGGCGTCGGATGGCCGATCGTCTCGGTGAGCAACCCGATCATGTTGTGGAAGTAGACCGTGGTGCGGAGCCCGCCGTTCCACCAGGTGGAGTAGCCGGCGCCAGAGCGCATCACCACCCCGCCCTTCTCCTCGACGATGAAGCGGTTGTGCATCGCACCGCCCACCACATCGAGCCCCGTCTTGATCAACGGGTGGATGTTGTAATTCATCGGGTCACGGAAGGGGGGCGCGAACATCACCGTCCCCGCGGGGCCCGTCTGGTGATGGTTGTACATCACCTGCGGATACCAGGCGGTGTAGAGCATCCGGTTCATGTTCTCGGACTCGGGCTGCGCCGCCAGATAGAAGTCGCGGTTGTTGTCATGCCCGATGTACTTCTGGTAGAGACGCGGGATGTTCATCCCCCGCTTCTTGGGATCGCTCTCACGCATGTACCAATCGCTGACGAGCTCCATCCCATCAGGATTCGCGTGGACCATCACGATGATCAGGTCGTTGAGGAAGCGCTGCGTCTCCTCATCGGTCCCCGAGACGAGCTGCCAGTTGGTCTCGATCAGTTGCTGCGCGCCGAGCACCTCCGTCGCGTGGAGCCCGCCATCGATCCAGACGATCCCCTTTCCCTCCTTCGCCAATTGCCGCGCCTCCGCCTCGGTGACCCCCTCGGCGCGCGCCAACCGCTCGGCGATCCGCCGATAGCGCTCCTTGTTGCGGAGGTTCTCCGGGCTCGAGACGATCGCCATCACCTGCGGACGTCCCTCCGCCGTCTTCCCGATGGTGTCCAGCTCCATCCGATCCGACTGCCGTGCCAAGGTCTCCCAGTACGCGAGGAACTTGGTGTAGTTCGGGAGGACGTAATCCGCCCCGATCTCATGACCGAAGAATTCCTTGGGCGAGGTCAGCCGCGACTGTGCGGCGAGCGGGAGTGCGGAGAGCACGAAGAGCGCACAGCTCCGGACCAGGGGACGCCAAGACATCACGACACGACTCCGGGGACGAGGGTGGACCTTGCTGAAGTCTACGGCGACACCGGGTCGGGTGCTGAGGTCACCTCCGCCGCCCATCGAGCGACCGGAACGCACCGGCGGCTGGTGATGGTATCTTCGTGAGACCTATGCCTTCGCCCCTCCGCTCCCTCCTGCGTGGCGCGTTCCTCGCCTGCCTCGCGGCGCCCCTCGCAGCGCCCCTCGCGGCGCAGCTCCCTGTGGCCGAGTTCGCGGCACGACGCGACTCCCTCGTCCGGGCCTTGCCCGACGGGGTGATCCTCGCCCTCGGAGCCCCAGAGCCCGTCCCCGATTACGTCCCCTTCCGCCAGCACCCCTACCTCCTCTACTTCACCGGCTTCACCGAGCCCGGGGCGGCCCTGGTGATCGTGAAGAAGGGCACCGAGCGCCGGGAACTGCTCTTCGTGCAGGGGCGTGACCCAGCCCGTGAGGTATGGACCGGCGCCCGTCTCGGTGTCGCGGGTGTGCGGCCGCGCCTTGGCCTCGAGGGACGCGATGCCGCGAACCTCTCGACCGTGCTCGACTCCCTGCTCGCCATTCACCGGACCCTCCATGTGCTCGGCGACATCGGCTCGCGGATGACGGAGCGCTCGCTCCATGATCAGTTCATCGACGGCCTGCGCACGGCGAACCCGAAGATCGAGGTGGTCGATGCGCGGCGTGAGGCGAACCGCCTCCGCGGCCGGAAGAGTCCGGCCGAGCTGGAGCGGATCCGCATCGCGTCGGAGCTGAGCGCGCAGGGCCATCTCGCGGCCTTCGCCGCGGTGCAGCCCGGCGTGGCCGAATTCACCCTGCAGGCGATCGCCGAGGCCACCTGGCGTCAGGCCGGTGGCGATGGCCCCGCGTACGGATCGATCGTCGGGTCTGGCCCCAATGCGACCACCCTGCACTACAACCGGTCGGAGCGGGTGGCGCAGGCGGGCGAGGTGATCGTCCTCGACATGGCGACCTCGTACGATGGGTACGCCGCCGACATCACCCGCACGGTCCCGGTGAGCGGGCGCTTCTCCCCCGCGCAACGCGAGATCTACGACGTGGTGCTCGGTGCCCAAGTCGCCGCCGAGCGACAGATCCGCTTGGGGGGTCAGGCGCGGGCGATGACCGATTCGGCGACCGCGGTGCTGCGGAACGGGCTCGCCCGCCTCGGGTTGATCGAGTCTCCTGAGGCGACCTACGACTGCGGGACGGCGCAGCAACCCCGCACCTGCCCCCAGCTGCAGCTCTTCTATATGCATGGCCTCGGCCATGGGATCGGGCTCGTGGTGCACGACCCCGAGCAATACACCCTGACCGGGACCTTCGGGATCGGGAGTGCCTTCACGATCGAACCGGGGATCTACGTGCGGGAGAACCTCCTGACGATCCTCCCCGACACGCCGGGGAATCGACGGCTGGCGGCGAAGATCGGGCCAGCGGTCGCGCGCTATGCCAACATCGGGGTCCGGATCGAGGACGACTACCTGGTGACCCCGGCTGGGGTCGAACGGGTCTCGGCGGCGGTGCCTCGAGAGATCGAGGGGATCGAGGCCCTACTGGCCAAGCCCCGGCCCCCGCTGGACTCGGCGGTCATTGACCGGTACCGCACCTTGAAGACGGGGCGTACGACCCCCATGTAGTTTGTCAGGATGCCCACTCGTCGATCGCTGCTCTTCGGATGTGCGCTCATCCGCTCGGTAGGTGTGCTCCCGGCACAGGCCCAGCCAACCGCTCCCATCCGCTACGAGATCACCTTCCCGAATCGGGCGCATCACGAAGCGGAGATCACCATCAGGTTCGCCGCGGTCCCCACCGGCCCGCTGCGCGTGGAGATGGCCCGGAGCTCACCGGGGCGGTATGCCTTACATGAATTCGCGAAGAACGTCTATCGAGTCGCGGCCACCGACGCGACGGGCCGAGCGCTGACCGTCAGGCGTGTCTCCCCACAGGCGTGGGAGGTCGCCGGCCACCGCGGCGAGGTGTTGTTCCGCTACACCCTCTTCGGTGACCGCGCCGACGGCACCTATGCCGGGATCGACGAGACCAAGGCACACCTGAACATCCCAGCCACGTTCGCCTACGCGCCCGCACTCGCCTCGCGCCCGATCGACGTGACCTTCCGCCGCCCGGATCCGGCGTGGCAGATCGCGACCCAACTCCCGCCCACGGATGATGCGGAGACCTTCCGCGCGCCGAACCTCGCCTACTTCCTCGACTCCCCGACGCACCTCGGTGCGTTGGATGTCCGGAGCTGGGACGTGGGGCCGGCGAGTCGCACGCAGCGCATCCGCCTCGCGGTCAACCACGAGGGCACGCGCGCCGAGGTCGATTCCTTCGCGACCCTCACGAGGAAGGTCGTCGACGAGATGGCGGCGATCTTCGGCGAACTCCCGCGCTTCGACTTCGGGAGCTACACGTTCATCGCGTGCTACCGCATCACCTGCGCCGGCGACGGGATGGAACACCGGAACTCGACCTCGCTCACGTCGTCGAGCGACCTCCGGGGCAACATGATCGGTCTCCTTGGCACGGTCTCACACGAGTTCTTCCATGCGTGGAATGTGGAGCGCATCCGTCCACGATCACTCGAGCCCTTCGACTTCTCGCAGGCGAACATGAGCGGCGAGCTCTGGTTCGCCGAAGGCTTCACGAACTACTTCGGCGTGCTGGCGATCGCGCGCGCCGGGATCGTCTCGCCCACGGAGTACGCCCGTCGCCTCACCGGCGCGGTGAACGCGATGACGGTCTCCCCGGCTCGTGGCTTTGGCGGCGCGGTCGCGATGAGTCAGCAGGCCCCCTTCGTGGATGCCGCGGTCTCGATCGATCCACAGAATCGCAGCAACACCTTCCTCTCGTATTACACGTATGGTGAGGCGCTCGGGCTCGCGCTCGATCTCACCCTGCGCGACCGACCGGAGCCGGTGACACTCGATGACGTCATGCGGCGGATGTGGACGCGCTTCGGCCGCGAGCAGACGGCCTCACTCGCCCCCGTGCGCACCTACACGGTGGCGGATGTCCAGTCGGCGCTCGCCGAGGTGACGCGCGACACCGCCTTCGCGCGGGACTTCTTCGCACGCTATGTGATCGGGAGCGAACGGCCCGCGTACGAGACGCTGCTGGCTCGGGCGGGGTTCCTCGTGCGCTCCGCGCGCCCAGGGCAGGCTTGGCTCGGTGATGTCCGATTCACCGAACAATCGGGGGGGCTCGTCCTCGCGAGCGCTCCGCTGATCGGGAGCCCCCTCTACGCGGTGGGGATCACCGCAGGGGATCGGATCACCAGGATCGATGACGCTATGGTCCTGACGGCGGCAACGCTGCGTGAGCGGCTCGCGAGCCGTCGCGCCGGCACCACGCTGCGTGTCACCTGGGTCGGGCGTGCCGGGGAACGCTCGGCTCCCCTGACGCTCGCTGAGGATCCGAACGTCGAGGTCGTGTCCTTCGAGGCGGCGGGTCGTACCCCGACCGCGACCGAACTCGCGTTCCGCGCCTCGTGGGTCGGCAGTAGGATTCGCTGACGTCGTCGCTCCTTCACCTCTCGTCTTTCCTGCGCATGTCGCGTCATCTCGCCTTCCTGCTCGCTCTCGTCGTCGGGGTCTCCCTCCCCGTCATGGCCCAACGGGCGCCCGCCGATCTCGTCGTCACGAATGGCCGGATCTACACCGCTGATGCCACCCGCCCCGTGGTCGATGCGATGGCGATCCGTGGGGGGCGCGTGGTCTTCGTCGGGGATCGCGCCGGCGCGATGGCGCTCACTGGTGC
>CAXRBM010000044.1:0-6420 GCA_964228675.1 Gemmatimonadaceae bacterium | reverse complement strand
GAGGTGCGCGCCCTCGGGTGAGGGCACGCCCCTCTCGCATCACTGTCAGCTGATGGGGCGCGGCGCGCGGGCTGGCTTGGTGCCGTTCAACTTCGGCCGCGGACCATTCCCCACATCGACCGTGAGATCCTTGAGGAAGTTCGTGATCCTCGCGTAGTGCGGGTAGTCGATGAACTCGGCTTCGTCGCTGCGCTGGTGATAGTCCCCATGCAGCCCGGTGAAGAAGAAGGCGATCGGTACCCCCTGTCGCGCATAGTTGATGTGATCGCTGCGGCCATAAAGGTTATTGTACCCAGCCCAGGCGATGGGATCATCGAACTTGTAGTCGAGAGCGAGCGGCTTCCCCTGTTTGGCATTCGTCGCCTTCACTTGGTCGCCGAGATCCTTGGAGTCGAAGTACGACCCGATCACGCCGACGAAGTCCTCACCCCCGCCGGGGAGATCCTCGGCGCGGCCACGACCGATCATATCGACGTTGATGGTCGCGACGATCGAATCGAGCGAGACGGTGGGGTGGCGTACGAAGTAGGCGGAACCGACGAGCCCGCCCTCCTCGCCGGTGTGCCAGATGAAGAGGGTCGAGCGCTTCGGCTTGACCGGCAGCGCGGCGATCGCCTCGGCGACCTCGAGAACCCCCATCGAACCCGAGCCATCATCGTCGGCGCCGTTGTTGATCGAGTCGAGCCGCGCGACCGGGTGCACCTTCCGGATGCTATCCATGTTGACCTTGAACTGGCCGAGCACCTCGATCGTCGGCTGGCGCATCTCGTTCTTCAGCATCCACGCCATGCGTAGGTCGTTGAATGCCTTGAGCGAGTCCTTGTCGACCGGGGTCGTGAAGCCCACATGGTCGTTGTGCGCACCGATGGCGACGTATTCATGGCGGAGGGCGGGATCGCTTCCGGGGATCACGCCGATCACGTTGCGTCCGAACTCGGACTGGACGCTGGTGAAGTGGAGGGAGGCGTTGACGAGGCCGCCGGTAGCCCCGGCCGCCAGGCCCTCGATCGGAACACCGCCGAAGAGCTTCGCTGCCGTCGCGCGGGTGATGCGTAGTTGGGCGGCCGGGTTGAGCGCGGCCATCTGCGCCTTGAGCAAGGCCAGGGAGTCGACGGCCGCGCCCTGTGGGGCGGCGACGGGGCCGCGCACCGCGGCAAGCTGGGTAGCCACGGTGGGTTCATTGATCGCGCGGCGCTGCGCTGAGGTCAGATCGTCGAGATCGACCGTCGCGACAGCAGCCGCGTCGGCGAAGCGATCGGGACCGGGTGCTCCCATCCGCCCGCCGAAGGCCACCGGACCACCGGCCGCACGACGACCAGGCGCCGGGAGGAGAATCACCACCTTGCCGGCGGCCTGCGCGGCGGTGATCTGCGTCGTCGTGTCTCCGGCCGTACCACCGAAGATCACCGGTGCATCCTGGATCGGGCGCGGTGCGCGCTGTCCAGGCACCGCGACCACCTCATCGTTCCAAGCCAAAGGATTGCCGTTCACCGCGACGCGCGAGCTCGGCTCGAAGCGACGGAGGTGATACGGCAGGGTCTGGAAGTACGTCCCATTCTCTCCGGCCGGCTGGATCCCCAAGCGCTTCAACTCGGCGGCGATGTAGTCGGTCCCCTTCTTGTTCCCATGGCGCCCGACCTGACGGCCCTGCATCGAGTCATCGGCAAACTGATAGAGGCGGATCTGCAGGTCACGAATGTTGATCGCCGATGTGGTCGGGGCAGGGCGGACTCGCGATGGATTGCCGTAGCGGTTCACGCCCTGAGCGGAAAGGAGGAGCGGCGTGAGGAGGAGCACGGAGAGCAAGCCAGCGAGCAGGCGGGTCGAGCGCATGAGGCGTCCACGGTGAAGGGGAGAGACGAGGCGCCGGTCGGTGGCGCCCTCCATACGATACGTCATCCGCTGGCGAAGCGTTCGTCGGGGATCGGCCGCCCGTCCGGGGTCAGTCGCGATGCTCGGCGAGCCCCGCCAGCCGATAGGCCTCGGGGTCCACCTGACCGACGATCCGACGAAACCGCCCCACCCCATAGGGCCAGAGCGTCGAGTTCCGACCGGTGCGGTCGAGATACCAGCTCTGACACCCTCCGCGCTGCCAGACGGTCGCGCGATGGCCCTCGTCGATCCACCGGGTGTGGCGGGCCTGCGCCTCAGGGGTCGGTTCGGCGGTCTGCGCTCCGCTCAATGCGAGGAGATCGAAGAGACCGTTCAGATGGTCGCACTGCGCCTCGAACATCATCACGACCGAGGAGTGCCCGAGGCCGGTGTTGGGGCCGTTGAGCAGCGCGAGGTTGGGGAAGCCGGCGACGGTCGTCCCCATGTAGGCCGTCGGACTCCCCTGCCAGCCATCAGCGAGCGAGCGCCCATCGCGCCCACGGATATGCGGCGCGAGCGGCGGATCGGTCGGGCGGAATCCCGTCGCGAGGATCAGCACATCCACGGCATGCCTGCGACCATCAGCGGTGACGAATCCCGTCGAGGTGATCTGCGTGATCCCCTGATCGACGAGGGTCACGTTCGGCTGCGTCATCGCCGGGTAGTAGTCATCCGAGAGCAACAGCCGCTTGCACCCGATGTCGTATCGCGGGGTGAGACGTGCTCGCAACGCAGGGTCTCGCACCTGCCGGATGAGATGGCGACCGAGGATGCGTGCCGCGACGCGTCGGAGCCAGGGATGCCGGAAGGGCAGGAAGAGGATCTCATGCCGGAGATACTGCCGGAGCCGCGCGAGCGCTTGGAGGCGCGGCATGCGACGATAGAGGGCCCGCCGCCAGGCAGGGATCGCACGGTCATGACGCGGGAGCACCCACGCAGGCGTGCGCTGTGCCACCACCAGCTGTCCGACGCGCGGCTGGATCGCCGGGATCACCTGGATCGCCGAGGCGCCGGTGCCGATGATCGCAACGCGCTTCCCCTCGAGCGGGACCGACGCATCCCACTGCGCCGTGTGGAAGCAGGGACCACCGAAGGTGTCGAGCCCCGGGATCTCTGGGCGCACCGGATCGCTCAGCGCCCCCGTCGCGACGATCAGATGCTCGGCGTGCCAGATCCCACTCGTCGACTGCACGATCCAGCGCTGCGCCTCCTCGTCCCAGTGGGCCTGTTGCACGGTCTCATCGAACCGCAAGTGCGGGAGCACCTCATACTCGGTGGCGACGCGCTCGAGGTAGCGATGGATCTCCGCTGAGCCGGAGAAGGTGCGGGACCAATCGGGATTGGGGGCGAAGGAGAAGGAATAGAGCACCGACTCCACATCGCAGGCACAGCCGGGATAGCGGTTGTCCCGCCAGGTGCCGCCCAAGGAGGCCGCGCGCTCGAGGATCACGAGGTCGCCTATGCCACGCGCGCGCAGCATGATCGCCGCACCGATCCCGGCGAACCCGCTCCCGACGATCAGGACGCGGACCGCGCGCTCCGTGGCAGGCGAAGTGGTGGTCGTCATGCGCTCCCCGCCCGCGTCGCGAGTCGGTAGAGCGGCCACCCGAGGGCGATCAGCGCCGCCCCCCAGCCCAGGGCCTCGGCGCCCGCCCCGACGAGGGCGAGGAGCGAGAAGACCGTCGCTCCCGCGATCGCGATCAGCAGGGAGCGTGAGCGCGGGAGTCGGCCGTCGTGCAGGAATCGCAACGAGGCGAGGAGGCAGAGCAGGTAGAGCGTGATGTTCGTCGCCGCGGTGATGAGCGCCGCGAAGGCGAAGGCCGAGGTCGCGGTGTACGCGGCGACGATCAATACCGCCGTGATTGCCGCGCCGATGAGCTGTGGGATCGCTGGGGCGCCCCAACCGTTCCGCCGAGCGAGCGGGGCGGGGAGCATGCCCTGCGTCGCCATCGTCGCCATGAGTTCGCCGCCGACGAGCACATAGCCGTTGAGACAGCCGATGCAGCTCACCACGGCACAGAGCGCGACGAGGTCGCCGGCGCGTCCCCCAGCGGACCGCGCGACGAAGTCGGCGAGCGGCGCGTCAGATCCGGCCGCGTTCGGAAGGAGCAGGATCACAAGGCAGGTGGCGATGATCCCGATCGCGCCGGAGAGCGCGGTGCCGACCATCGTGGCCCGCGGGACGATGCGCGGCGCATCCTCCACCGCATCCGCGGGAACGACGGCGCTCTCGATCCCGGTCATCGCGTAGAGTGTCAGACTCATCGCGGGGAGGACGGTCAACGGTTGCAGTGGGGCGGGCGTGGTCGCCGAGAAGGGATCGCCCGCCGTCGTGGCGAGGAGGAAGGTCCCCACGCCGATCACGAGGACCAGGGGGATGAGCTTGATGATCGTCGTACCGAGCTGCACCTCCCCTCCGCGGCCGAGGAGATTCGCCGAGAGGACCGCGACGAGTGAGAGGAGGGCGAGGGCGAGGCGGTGATCGAGGGCGAGTCCGCCCGGTACGAGCCGCGAGAGATACTCGACCCCCGAGATCGCCAACGTCGCGTTCGCGGCGAAGACCGAGACGAGATACCCCCATGACCCGACGAAGGCGGCCTGCGGTCCCACGCCGAGTCGCATGAAGCCGTGCACGCCACCAGCCGTCGGGAGATGGGTGAAGAGCTGGGCGAACATCCAGGCGAGGCAGAGCGCACCGGCGACGGTCAGGATCCAGCCGAGCACCGCGGTCCAGCCATAGGGGGCGAGCTCACGCGGGAGCATGAAGATCCCCGCCCCGATGATGTTGCCCACCACCAACGCCGTCGCGGTCCAGGGGCCAAGCTTCCGGGGGTGGGGCATGGCGGCAATATGGCGTAGAATCCCCGCATGCACAGCTCCCTCATCGCGCTCACACGGGCGATCTCCCCACGGATGGTCGACTGCGAGTTGACCCACCTGGCGCGCACCCCGATCGATCTCCCGCGAGCCGAGGCGCAGCACGAGGCCTACGAGGCGCTCCTGCGCACGCTCGGCTGTGAGGTCCGGCGGGTGTCGGCCGCTCCGGCGTACCCCGATGCCGTCTTCATCGAAGACACCGCGGTCGTGGTCGATGAGCTCGCGGTGCTCACGCGCCCCGGAGCTGCGTCGCGCCGTGGGGAGGTGGTGGGCGTGGCTGAAGCGCTCGCCTCGCTTCGTCCCTGTGTGCGGCTCACGGCCCCCGCCACGCTTGATGGAGGGGATGTGCTGCGCATCGGTCGACGGTTATTCCTGGGCCACACCCCGCGCACGAACGAGGCGGGGATCGCGCAGCTGCGGGACGCCCTTGCGCCCCATGGCTACATGGTGTCGGCCGTACCGGTGACCGGGTGTCTCCACCTCAAGAGCGCGGTGACCGCCGTGGATGAGGCGACGGTGCTCCTCAATCCCGCGTGGGTCGATCCCAAGGTCTTCGCGGCCTATCGCGTGTTGCTGGTCGATCCCGCGGAGCCGATGGCGGCGAACATCCTGCGGGTGGGGGAGGCGTTGCTCTATGCCGATGCCTACCCGCGCACCCTCGCGACCCTCACGACGGCGGGATACCGCCCCCATCTCGTCGACGCGAGCGAGCTCGCGAAGGCGGAGGGAGCGGTCACCTGTTGCTCAGTGCTGCTGCGGCGGCTCGAAGATCCGGTCGCACATGATGGCGCAGAGCTGTAGCACCTGCTCATCGGCGAGGGCGTAGCGAACGAACATCCCCTCGCGCGCCCGCGTGACGAATCCCTCGGCGTGCAACACCTGCAGGTGCTTCGAGAGGTTCGCCTGCGTGAGCGCGGTGCGCGCGACGAGCGCTCCGACATGGAGCGGGCCACCCTCCAGGGCATGAAGGATGGTGAGTCGTGCCGGTTCGGCGAGCGCCCGGAAGCGCGAGGCGACCCGCGCGAGGAGTGCCGGCGTCGGGGTGCGACGCACCGGTCGGACGCGGGCCGAGCGCGCCTGCGCCCCCTTCGCGACGGCGGGCCGCCGAGGCCGTGACCGCTTGGAGGTGATGGTCACCGGGACTTCTGGACCTCGGTCGGGAGGAGCTTGATCACGATGAGGAAGAGGGCGCCGACGACGATCGCGACGACGAACGGCGACTGATGCGTCACATCAGCCAGCGTGATCTTCCCGAAGTCCATCACCTTCACCAGCGGGGCGATCAGCACCGAGTAGACCAGGGTGAAGACGAAGGCACCGACGATCCCGCCCAAGACTGCGACCACGGCGTCCTTGCGCCCCTCCCCCATCCCGACCACCGAGGTCCCGGGGCAGTACCCCCCGACGCCGAAGCCGACGCCGAAGACGAGTCCGCCGAGGAGCACGCCGAGCACATAGGTCGGCTTGATGTCCCAGTGGAGGAGGCTCGGGACGAAGAGCGAGAGGGTGTAGACGAGGATCATCCCCACCGCCATGGTGAGGGCCATGAACTTGATGACCGAGAGATTCTCGAGCCGCAGATTGCGGACGATCATCCCCGGGCTGGAGGCGCGGACGCGCTGGATGAAGAACCCCATCGCGATCCCGACGAGCGTGGCATAGATCGGCGTC
>CAXRBM010000043.1:0-2423 GCA_964228675.1 Gemmatimonadaceae bacterium | reverse complement strand
TGTCGTAGCGCCAACCAGAGGCAAGGGTCGAATCGCGATAGGTGCGCCAGTGCGGGGCGGCACCACCGGCGAGGAGATCGATCCACGGGCCGGCCTTCACCCCCGTCGGGAGCTGGGCGCCGAGCGGGGCGCTCCGCGCGGCGGCGAGGGCGATGAGGGTGACGCCGGACCAGCGGGCGACGCGGCGGGAGAGTCGAGACATCCAGACCTCGGGGCGTGACGGATCGGCCGCGCGGACCGACCACAGGGGGAACGTCGGAACCGCGGGAACGTACGGCGCGGAGCGGCGCCCGGAAAGGTTAGGTTCCTTCCACCATGGTCCACTTCGCCCTGCCCCGTCCGTCCGCGCATCCCCGCCCGCGGCGCTCGCTCGCCCGCCTCGTCGTCTTCACCGCGCTCGCGATGGGCACGCGGCCGGTCGCCGCCCAGCCGATGGCCGCGCGCCCCGCCACCACCCCGACCCCACGCGTCGGCCGCGCCACCACGATCACCTCCCCACCCGTCATCGACGGCCGGCTCGATGAGACCGCCTGGCGCGAAGCCCCTGCGCTCACCGACTTCGTCCAGCGCGAGCCCTACGAGGGGACCCCCGTCACCGAGCGTACCGAGGTCCGCCTCCTCACCGACGGCACCGCCCTCTACGTGGGCGCCTGGCTCTACGACCGTGAGCCGCAGCTCATCGTCCCCAGCGAGACGATCCGCGATGTGACGCTCACCAACAGCGATTACTTCGCCATCATCCTCGATACCTATCTCGATCGGCAGAACGGCTTCCTCTTCGGGACCACGCCGTCGGGGATCGAGCACGATGCGCAGGTGATCCGTGAGGGCGAGGGGGGCGGCGTCTTCCAAGCGGGGCAGAACCGGGCGCAGGCGGGCTCGATGGGCGGGATCAACCTCAACTGGGATGCGAGCTGGACCGTCCGCACCTCGCGCGACTCCCTCGGGTGGTACGCCGAGTTCCGGATCCCCTTCTATACCCTGCGCTACGGCGGCGGGGCGACGCAGGACTGGGGGCTCAACATCATGCGCGGGATCCGACGCCGGAATGAGGAGGCGCTCTGGTCGCAGGTCTCGCGGCAGTTCTCCATCACCCGGCTCTCGCAGGCGGGGACCCTCACCGGGCTCGCCGTCCCCGCGCAGCGGATCGCGACCGTGACCCCCTACTCCCTCGGCAACTCCTCGCGCACCTACGCCACGCAATCGGCCTTCGCGACGACCGGGGCCTGGGGGATCGACGCCAAGTACGGGGTGACACCGAGTCTCACGCTCGACCTCACCTACAACACCGACTTCGCGCAGGTCGAGGTCGACGAGCAGCGTACCAACCTCACGCGCTTCCCGATCTTCTTCCCGGAGAAGCGGCCGTTCTTCCTGGAGAACGCAGGGGTCTTCGCCGCGGGGACGCCACAGGCGGTCGATCTCTTCTTCACCCGCCGCATCGGGATCGATGGCGCCACAGGACAGCCGCAGCCGATCCTCGGCGGGGCACGTCTCACGGGGCGAGTGGGCGGGCTGACCGTCGGTGCCCTGCAGATGGTGACCGACGACGCCCCCGGCGTGGTCGGCAACGCATACACCGTCGCGCGCGCCCTCAAAGAGCTCTCCGCGCGTTCACGCGTCGGGGTGATCGCCGTGCAGCGGACCGCCACCGGTGATGCGCGCGACTTCAATCGGGTGATCGGCGCCGATGGGCGGCTCGGGATCGGGCAGGATTGGACCGCGGATGCCTGGGTCGGGCACTCGGAGACGCCGGGGCGGCGCGGCGATGCCACCGCGTGGAGCGGACGACTCGCGTATCAGACGCGCGACTGGAACCACTCGGTGCGCGTGCTCGGTGTGGGCGAGGCGTTCAACCCCGAGGTCGGCTTCATGAGTCGGCCGGCAGGGTATCGCTTCGAGGAGCTGATGTTGATGCGGCTCGTGCGCCGCCAGAGCTGGAAGCAGGTCCGCCAGTGGAACCCGCATGTGAGTCTGCGCCGCTGGGTGGGGACCGATGGCTTCCTACAATCGTCGTGGATGCATATCGACCTCACCGAGGTCGAGTTCAACAGCGGGGGGCGCTTCGGTCCCGATGTGAACATCTATACCGAGGGGTTGCAGCGTCCCTTCACGATCGCGCCGGGCGTCGTCCTCCCGCCGGGGCAGTATCGCTTCACCGTGCCGGGGATCGACTGGGGGAGCGACCCGAGCGCGCCCCTCTCCTTCCTCGCGCGGCTCGAGGCCGGGGAGTTCTACACGGGGACGCGGTCGGGAGCGAACGTCTCCGTCACCGCGCGGGCCGGCGCGGTCTTCTCGTCGTCGCTCGTCGTCGACTATCAGGACGTGAACCTCGAGCAGGGGGATTTCATCCGCCAGCTGATCGGGGTGAAGCTCGCCTACTTCTTCACGCCGCGCGTCTTCGTGCAGACGCTGACGCAGTA
>CAXRBM010000042.1:0-2050 GCA_964228675.1 Gemmatimonadaceae bacterium | reverse complement strand
AAAACGGTCGGGGGTGGACCCGAGTGGAACGACGGGGATTCCGGGCCCCGGCGACTCACCACAGATCACACCCCCGACCGAAGGGCATCATCACGTCCTGACCTCTACCTCGTCCTACTCTTCGTCCGACTCCTCCACCGGCTTGGTGACGCCCAAGACCAGCTTCACCTTCTCCTCGATCTCGGCCATCACCTTCGGGTTGTCCTTCAGGAAGAGCTTGGCGTTCTCCCGGCCCTGCCCGATCCGCTGGTCGCCGTAGCTGTACCAGGCGCCCGACTTCTCGATGATCCCGCTCTCCGCGCCGATGTCGACGAGGAGCGAGGTGTGGGAGATCCCCTCGGCGTACATGATGTCGAACTCCGCCTGCTTGAACGGCGGGGCGACCTTGTTCTTGACGACCTTCACGCGGACGTGCGACCCGATCACGTCCTCCTTCTCCTTCACTGGCCCGATGCGACGGATGTCGAGGCGGAGCGAGGCGTAGAACTTGAGCGCCTTGCCACCGGTGGTGGTCTCGGGGTTCCCGAACATCACCCCGATCTTCTCAGGGAGCTGGTTGATGAAGACCACCGAGCAGTTGGAGCGGGCGATGGCGCCGGTGAGCTTCCGGAGCGCCTGGCTCATGAGGCGCGCCTGCAACCCGACGTGCGAGTCCCCCATCTCCCCCTCGATCTCCGCCTTCGGGACGAGCGCGGCGACCGAGTCGACGACGATCACGTCCACCGCCCCGCTGCGCACGAGGATCTCGCAGATCTCCAGCGCCTGCTCCCCCGTGTCGGGCTGCGAGACGAGGAGCTTCTCGACATCCACCCCGAGCTTCGCCGCGTAGTCGGTGTCGAGCGCATGCTCGGCGTCGATGAAGGCGGCGGTGCCCCCCAGCTTCTGCGCGTTGGCCACGACGTGGAGACAGACGGTGGTCTTGCCGCTGCTCTCGGGGCCGTAGATCTCGGTGATCCGCCCGCGAGGGAACCCGCCCACGCCGATCGCGGCATCGAGGTTGATCGCCCCGGTCGGGATGGCATCGACGCGCACCTTGGCGCCATCGGTGCCCATGCGCATGATGGCGCCCTTGCCGAAGGACTTCTCGATCTGCGAGACCGCGAGACCGAGCGCCTTCGCCTTATCGGAGGACTGAGAGGTGGTTGGGGTCGCCATGATTTCTCCTGAAAGTGAATGTAGCGGGGGGGTGGGTGGTGGGTATCCCGAAGGAACGCCGATGGACTGAAGTGGTGGTAAGAAACCGAAGATTAGCCGAAGTCAACCGCCCTGCGCAATGGCTGACACAACGGCATACACTTATTCACAAAACGTCTTTTCCACATAATAGATTCGCTGTATAAATCATTTTCCATGAATAGCTTGGGATGGTGATAAGTCACGAAGCGATGTTGAATGCATTTTCCACATGCTTCACGAGGACGCGCTCCCCGGCGACCAGGACCCCGATGACATCGAATCGATAGGTCTCTGGCTGGCGCCCGTGCCGATCGATCCAGACCTGGGCGCTCTTGGTCAGCTCGCGCTGTTTGCGGCGGTGAACCGCCTCGACCGGGTCCCCGAATTCGGCACCCTTGCGAGCCTTCACCTCGACGAAGGCCACGACCCCATCGCGCTCGGCCACGAGGTCGATATCGCGTCGTCCGTTCACGAAGCGGTGATAGACGATCCGCCATCCCCGCTGCGCGAGCCATCGAGCGGCGATCCGCTCGCCAAGTGCGCCGAAGCGCTGATTGTGTGTTCGCATGGGCCGAAGATGCGATGCCGCCACCGGGTCGCATCACCCGATGGCGGCACGCACCACCATTTCCATGCAGCGCTCCGGTTAGGCCCCGACGCGATCCCCCGCGATCCGGTCGAGATCCTCGAGGCCGATCATCACATCTCGTGGCTTGGAACCATCCGGGGGCCCGAGGACCCCTGCCAGCTGCAGTTGATCGATCAATCGCGCGGCCCGCCCGTACCCGATCTTGAGCCGGCGCTGTAAGAGCGAGGTCGATCCGCCCTGATGCTGGATGCAGACCTCGGCCGCCTCGCGGAAGAGCTTGTCCCG
>CAXRBM010000041.1:0-17538 GCA_964228675.1 Gemmatimonadaceae bacterium | reverse complement strand
CACGAGGACCTCGGACGATCATTTCTCTCGGCGTCCGGTCGCCCGAACGCTCTAGCGGCCAACCCGCGGCGTCTTGATCGCAGAGGACTGCTGCTCGCCGCCTATTCGGCCTTGCTCCCGCTGGGGTTTGCCGTGCCGCCCCTGTTGCCAGTGGCGCGGTGGGCTCTTACCCCACCGTTTCACCCT
Organism: Gemmatimonadaceae bacterium; assembly: GCA_964228675.1. Taxonomy (GTDB): domain Bacteria; phylum Gemmatimonadota; class Gemmatimonadetes; order Gemmatimonadales; family Gemmatimonadaceae; genus Pseudogemmatithrix. Next base: position 17,352 of record CAXRBM010000041.1, on the reverse strand, counting down.
TACCTCCGCTCGCGCGAAGGCGGTCTGTTCTCTGTGGCACTCTCCGTCACGTCTCGCGACGTGCCCAGGCGTTACCTGGCAGCATGTCCAAGGAGCCCGGACTTTCCTCGGCGCGGACCGAAGCCCACGACGCGATCGCCCGGCGGAACCGTGTGGTGAATATAACCCCACTCTGGGGTTCTGGTCTATTTGACGTGAGTCAAAACGATGGGTGACAGCCGAGTGGGAGGGGTGTGGTCGGTGTGACGATGGGGTGACCTGGGGGGCCGAGGGTCATGGTGCGCGACCCACTCAACCCCAAGGAGGAGAAAGAGATGACACCCCAAGCCCGCACCTTGAATGCTCCCGTGATCACCGTGGTCGATCCCGATGAACGCACGCGTATCGATGCCGCGGGTACAGGGCTCTTCTATGCCATACATCGGGAGACTGTCGCTGACGCGCACGCCGAATTGAAGCGCCGTCCCGTGAGTGCGGTCTTGGTCTCGGTCGCTCGTTGTGGGCATGAAGCCGAGCGTCGTGTGGCGAGTGTCGTGCGCGAGTTTCCCATGGTCCCGACGGTCGCCCTGCTGGGGACGACCCTCCCGACCCCTGAAGCCTTGCTCCAGCTTGGCCAGGCGGGGGTGACCCGTCTCGTGGATGTGCGCGCGCCATCGGGGTGGACGCGACTCCGACACCTCCTGAGCGAGGAGGCGGCGCACGAAGTGGAGCGTCGCACCCTCGCGGCGGTGCGCGCGGAGGTGGGCGAGGCGCCGGCCGATGTCTGGCGCTTCTTCGAGGCGGTATTGGACCGACACGATCCGGCGCACACCGTCCGCGAGCTCAGCGGTCGGCTCGGCGTGGTGCCGAGCACCCTCATGAGCCGGTTCTTCCGCGCAGGCCTTCCGGCGCCGAAGCGGTATCTCTCCTACGCACGATTGCTCCGTGCGGCGCGCCTCTTCGAGGATCCTGGGCACTCGATCGCCGATGTCGCGACCACGTTGCGCTATTCGTCTCCTCAGAGCTTCAGCCGTCACATTCGTCTGCTCTTCGGGGTGACCGCGGGTCAGTTCCGTCGTGAGATCACCGGGGAGGCGATGCTGGAGCGGTGGATGGCGGAGTTGGTGCGACCTCATCTGACGGCGCTTCGGACCCTGCGCCCCCTCGCGCTCAAGGCGGGGATGCCGGCCCGGAGCCCCTCCGTACGCACGGCGACCACCCTTCCTCCGTCGGTGCGTGATCGTCGCGCGGCCTGGCAGGCGCGCGCCCGATGAACCTCTTCCGCATCACATCCGCGCGACGATCTCCGAGGCGCGGGCGAGGGCGGCCACCTGGAGCCCTGCCTGTTCGATCGCCTCGCGCCCACCCTCCTCACGATCGACCACCGCCAGCACCCCAACGACCGTGGCACCTGCCGCACGGAGCGCGTCGACCGCCTTGAGCGCCGAGCCTCCCGTGGTGATCACATCCTCGATCACCACCACACGGTCGGTCGGGAGGAATGCCCCCTCCACCAACTTGCCCGTCCCGTGCGTTTTCGCTTCCTTCCGCACGGTGAAGGCACGGATCGGTGTGCCGGCGACTTGGCTGGCGTACGCGATCGCATAGCTGACAGGGTCGGCGCCAAGGGTGAGCCCGCCGACGCTATCGGCGGCCCACCCGCGTTCGCGGATCGTCGCGAGACCGAGCGGGCCGATCAGGGTCAGTCCCTCGGGGTGCATCGTCGTCAGGCGTGCGTCGATGTAGAGGTCGGACTGCCGCCCTGAGGCGAGGGTGAACGACCCGCGCTTGGCGCTGCGCTGGGCGAGGAGATCGAGGAGGCGGGTGGGCGAGGTCATGGCGGGGACGCTACGGGAGCGGACCGCAGGGGTCAATCGGGCGGGACAGGGGGCTGATGCTCGGATGGGTGATCGCGACGGTCTTGGCCGTCGCCCTGGTGGTCTTCCTCCTCGCGGCGCGGGCGCAACGGCGTCGGCTCCGGGAGCGGAGCGCCGAGCTCGAGCACCTCTCGTTCGAGCTCGCCCGCGCGAACCGCGCCAAGTCGGAATTCCTCGCGAATGTCTCGCATGAGCTACGTACCCCGCTGGCTGCCATCGTCGGCTTCGTCGATCTGCTGCGTGACGGTTCCTATGGCGAACTCGGCGCGCGCATGGTCGGGCCGGTCGAGCGGATCCAGGCCTCCGCCGAGCATCTCCAAGCGCTCGTCGATCAGATTCTGGATCTCGCGCGACTCTCGGCGGGACGGCTCGACGTGCACACCGAGCCCCTTTCGCTCCGCGCCTTCGTGATCGATGTCGCGAGTGAGATCGAGCCGTTGGTGATCGAGAAGGGATTGGCGCTCTCGATCCAGGTGCCGGCCACCCTGCCACGTGTCACCACCGACCCCACACATCTGCGCCAGATCCTGGTGAATCTCCTTGGGAACGCGGTGAAGTTCACGCCGGCGGGTGGGATCACCCTACGCGCGGCCCTTGTCCCGGATGGGGCGGTGACGAGCTACACGCAGACCGCGACCAAACGCCCACTGCTCACGGCCGGTGGGACGTGGATCGCCTTACAGGTGGTCGATACGGGGATCGGCGTCGCGGAGAGGGATCGCGAGCGGATCTTCGAGGAGTTCGAGCAGGTGGAGTCGGGTTCCCGTTCTGATTCCGCGCGTCGTGGGACGGGGCTTGGGCTCTCGATCACCCGGCGGCTCGCGCGGCTCTTGGGTGGGGACATCACACTGGAGAGCGTGCCGGATCGTGGATCGACGTTCACGTGTTGGCTTCCGGTGGAAGCGGGGCTAAAGGCTGGAGGCTGAAGGCTGAAAGTGAAAGCGTTGAGCCTTCAGCTGTCAGCCTCGATCAGCGCCCGAAAAGCCCTCTCATCTTCGAGAGCAATCCGCCCCCCGTGTTCGCGGGAAAGGGTGTTGCCAAGACCTCCGACAGTGCCGTCGCGAAGCTCACGGTGTCGGGGTAGCGATCGTCCGGTTTGCGCGCGAGCCCCTTCATCACCACCGCTTCGACCGCATCCGTGAATATGAGATCGGGGTTCGCCTTGTTGAGCGGGGTCGGCGGTGTCTTCACGAGCTGCGCGAACATCTCCCGAGGGTTCTTCGCCGCATAGGGGAGTGACCCCGTGAGGAGTTGATACGCCATCGTCGCGAGCGAGTACTGATCCGCAGCTGGCGTGACGATCTCTCCCGAGAGCGCCTCGGGGGCCACGTACATCAGCGTGCCCACGAAGAACCCCGCTCGCGTCAGCCGCTGGTCCGCTGTGGTGTTCGTGGCGGTCGCGATCCCGAAGTCGAGGAGCCGCACGGTCTGCGTCTCGGGATCGTAGATGCAGTTGTCGGGTTTGAGATCCCGGTGGACGATGCCCACCGCGTGCGCGGCCCCGACGGCGCGCGCGATCTGTTGGACGATCGAGGCGACCTCGTCCGGCGGCAGAGGGGCATTCTGCCGAAGGTAGTGCTCGAGCAGCTCGCCAGGGGCCCATTCGAGCACGAGATAGGGCAACCCGTTGGCCTCGCCCGCGTCGATCGTTCGGATCACGTTCGGGTGGGTGACCTTGGCGCCGAATCCCCCTTCGCGTACGAAGCGAGCGACGGCGGTCTTGTCCGCGCGCAACTTCTCCCGGAGGACCTTGAACGCCACCGTCCCATGGGTCGGGTGGGTCGCCCGATAGACCGTAGCCGTCCCCCCTTCACCGACGCGGTCAAGGAGGGTGTAACCCGCGAGGGCGGTGCCGACGAGTGCGTCACGTGTCATCGCCGCGAAGCTAGGCCGGCCGACCAGCTGGAGCAAGCGGAGGGGCGCACCGGTCTCGCCTCGTGGGGTAGATTGTGGGGGGATGGTACCTCGGCGCAGCGTCCTGACTCTGGTCGTGCTCCTCGCCTTCGCGGTGAGTGGGTGCGGCGGCGCGCGTGGCGCGAGCCGTGGCGCGAATCGTGGCGGGGAGGGCTCAGCGGTGGGCCGCCGGCCTGCTCCGACCCTCCCACGTGGCGCTCAATCACTCTCCTTCGACGCCACCGCGCTCTATCGCCAGATGGGGATGCTCGCGCGGGGGATGCCCGTTCCGCTCCTCGGTCGCGTCGCGGCCTTCGCCTCGCCATCGTCTGATACCACCCACGTGGTGATCGCGGTCTCCCTTCCCGCCGTCGCCCTGACCTTCGCCCGACAGTCGGACACGCGGTTCCGTGCGGGATACACCGTGACCGTCGAGCTCTCCCAGAACGGACAGGTGGTCACGCGACGCGAGGTCGAACAGGAGGTGCTCGTCGGCACCTATCGGGAGACCACCCGAGGGGACGAGAGCATCTTCCACCAAGAGGTGCTCGATGTGTCACCAGGGAGCTACGCGCTTGCCGTCACGGTGCGAGACGCGTCATCGCAGCGGACCGTCGAGGAGCGCGCTTCCGTTCGTATCCCACGTCTTGGCGCCGGTGGCATCGGCACCCCCGTTCCCGTCCTGGAAGCCACGGCGCGTACGTCCACAGACAGCCTACCAGCCCTCGTCATCGCCCCTGCGGGCACGGCGGTGATCGGACGCGACAGCATCATCCCGGTCTACATGGAGGCCTACGATCCTCCCGGTTCGGTCGCGCCACTCCGGCTGTTGATCCGGAATGAGTCGGGTCGCGTCCTCTGGACCGACACCCTCACCCTCCCCCCCCGACGCGGCCTCACCTCGGGGATCGTCGACATCCCCGTCTCACGTATCGGGATCGGCGTCGGTCAGATCTCTCTCACGCGTGATGGTGCCCGCGACACCGTCTCCTCGTACGTCTTCGTCAGCTTCGGCGCGGGGCTCCCCGTGGCGACGTATGACGACATGCTCTTCTATCTCCGCTACTACGCCACCCCGGCGCGCATCACCGCGCTGCGCGAGGCGCTCCCTGAGCAGCGGCCCGCTGCGTGGAGCGCCTTCGTGAAGGCGACCGATCCGGAGCCGCGCACCGCCGTGCATGAGGAGCTCAGTGCCTACTTCGAGCGTCTCGTCCGCGCCAACCAGCGTTTCAGTGATGAGGCCGGCGTGGGATGGCAGTCCGATCGCGGGCGCGTCTTCATCGTCCTCGGCGAACCTGACCAGCTCATCGAGCCACAACTCAACGACATGAGTCGGAACCGCCAGCAGGTCTGGATCTATCAGGCCATGAACCTCCAGCTCACCTTCTTCGATCAGACGGGGACTGGCCGCTGGCGGCTAACGCCGGCGAGCGAGGTGCGGTTCGAGACGGAGTTCCGGCGGCGTCTGAAGTGAGCGCCCTCGCTCCGACCCCCTGGAGCGGCGAACTGGGTCGCAAGGGCATCCACCTCTGTTCCGCGCTCTTCCCACTCGCCCTCGCGTATGGGTGGGTCCCGCGCACCATCGTCCTCGCCATCCTCGGGATGGGACTCCTGATCGCCGCGGTGATCGAGATCGGACGTCGCCAGAGCGAGACCATCCAGCGGTGGTTCCTCTCATGGTTCGGGTGGATGCTCCGCTCGCATGAGTTGACACACCTCACCGGGGCGAGTTGGATCCTCCTCGCCATGTTCGTCTCGGTCGTGGTACTCCCGCGTTCCGTGGCGATCACCACGCTCTGGGCCGCCGTGGTCGGAGACACCGCCGCGGCCCTCGTCGGTCGCTCGGTATCGCAGATGATGTCGCCTCTGGTCTCGTCGGCGCGCCGTGATACCTCACGAGATGACCGCCGCAACGGTGCTCGCGGACCCAAGACCTGGAGTGGGTCGCTTGCCTGCGCCGTCGCGAGTGCGGCCGGATCGCTCTGGCTCGTCGGGGCCTCGCTTTCGTCGGCGATGGTGATCGGTGCCGCCGCCGCCGCCGCTGAGCGTCCGAGGATGCGGCTCGACGACAATCTGCGGGTGGCGTTCGGTGCTGGCGCGACGGCCTGGGCACTCCTCGCCCTCGGGAGATTCCCGGGATGACCATGCCGGGCCGCCCGCGCCTCTACCTCATCGATGGGTACGCCCTCATCTATCGCGCGTTCTACGCCTTGGGTGGCGGGGCGCCGCTCCGCAACGCGCACGGCGAGAACACCGGGATGGCCAAAGGGGTCAACGACTTCCTCAAGCGCCTCATCGAAAAGCACAGACCCGACTACCTCGGCTGGGTGAACGACGCCGGGTCGTCCGGGCGCGAGGAGCTCCTCGCGGCGTACAAGGCGAATCGTGTCGCACTGCCGGACGAGGAACAGGCGGACTTCGACACCGGCGTGCAGCGCGTGCACGAGTTGCTGGCAGGGTATCGGATCCCCGTGGTGCAGCTCGAGGGCTTCGAGGCCGATGATGTGATCGCCACACTCGCCAAGCAGGGGGCTGCGGCGGGGCTCGAGGTCTGTGTCGTCTCGGGCGATAAGGATCTGCTGCAACTCGTGGAGCCCAAGGTCTGGGTGCTCAACCCGTGGCATGGCCCGCCGGGTCGCACGACCGAGAAGTGGTATGGGATGGAGAATGCGCATGAGCGTCTTGGCGTCCCACCCGAGCGCATCGTCGACTATCTCGCCCTCGTCGGCGATACGGCGGACAACATCCCCGGCGTGCCAGGGATCGGCGAGAAGGGGGCGCTCGCGCTGGTGCAGCGCTGGGGCACCGTCGAAGAGATGCTCGCGCATGTCGACGAGATCGAGCCGACCCGCGCCCGCAACGCGTTGCTCAAGCATCCCGAGGAGGCGCGGCTCTCCAAGACGTTGGTCACACTGCATCGTGACCTCGATGTCACCCTCGATCTCGAGGCACTGACGCTCGAGACGCCCGATTGGGCGACACTCCGCGATCTCTTCGTGACACTCGAGTTCACGACCGCGGCGCGCGCGGCAGCGGCGCAACTCGGGCTCGAGGAGCCAGCGAAAGAATCGCAGACGCCACGCGGGCCGCGCGCACCGATCGCTGGGGTGCCAGCCGGCACCGCGGGTTCGGCATCGGGTGACCTCTTCACAGCACCCGAGGTGATCCGTGATTATCGCATCGCGGACACACCGGCACTGGTGGCCGAGGTGGTCGCGGCGGCGCGTGCCACGGGCACCTTCGCCTTCGACACCGAGACGATCCTCGACGCCGATGCCCCGCCGATCATCACCCCGCTCCGTGCGAACCTGATCGGGCTCTCCATCGCCGTCGCTCCGGGACGCGCCTGGTACCTCCCCTTCGCGCATCGTCCCTTCACGAGCGATCAGGGGGGGCTCGCTCTCGACGAGCGGCCCGCCGCGCGCACGCCCAAAGCGGGGGCAGAACTCTCCATTGCCGCGCAGCGGCTGGCCGAGGGGGAGACGCCGGTGGTCAACCTCCCGTCGATCCGCTCTGAGGTGATGGCGCCACTCCGTGCCCTCTTCGCGGATCCCACGATCGCGAAGGTCGCGCACCACACCAAGTACGACATCCTCGTCCTGCGCCGAGCCGGTGTGCCGATCGCTGGTCTCGGCTTTGACACGATGCTCGCCAGCTACGTCCTCGATCCGAGTCGCCGATCACATGCGATCGACACCCTCGCCGTCGAGTCGCTCGGCGTCGTGATGACGTCGTACGAGCAGCTCTGCGGGAAGGGACGGCAGGAGATCCCCTTTGATGCGGTGCCGATCCCAGCGGCACGCGACTACTGCTGTGCGGACGCCGATATCGCGCTCCGACTCCGCGATGTCTTCGCGCCGCGACTCGCGGAGCGGAAGGCCGAGGCGTTGCTCCACGAGATCGAACTGCCATTGGTCGCGGCGCTCGCCGAGATGGAGTGGACGGGGATCACGATCGACGTGCCCTGGTTCCACTCACTGAAGACCCGGTTCGAGGCGGCTCGTCGGGAGGTCGAGCAGCAGATCTTCACCGAGGCAGGCGAGACGTTCAACGTCGCCTCCAACCCACAACTCCGGCAGATCCTCTTCGAGAAGCTCGGGCTCCCGATCAAGAAGAAGACGGCGACCGGTCCGAGCACTGATGCGAGCGTCCTGCACGAGCTGGCTGACGAAGGCCACCGCCTTCCCGCGCTGCTCATGGAGTATCGTGAGCTCGCCAAGCTCGAGAACACCTATCTCGATACGCTCCCTGGTCTCGTGCATCCGCGCACGGGGCGTCTGCACACCTCATTCAATCAGACCGTCGCGAGCACGGGGCGACTCTCCTCGAGCGATCCCAATCTCCAGAACATCCCGATCCGTCGAGAGCTCGGGAGGGACATCCGGCGGGGCTTCGTCCCACGCGCGGGATGGACCTTGGTCGCGGCGGACTATTCACAGATCGAGCTCCGTCTCCTCGCGCACCTCTCAGGTGATCCAGCCTTCGTCGCGGCCTTCGAGGCTGGTGGGGATATCCATCGGCAGACGGCGAGTGTGATCTTCGGTGTCCCGCTCGATGGGGTGACGGCCGAGATGCGTGCCCGCGCCAAGACGATCAACTTCGCGACGATCTACGGACAGGGCGCCTTCGCCCTCGCGCGTCAGCTTGGGATCAGCAACGCCGAGGCGAAGGCGTTCATCGAGACCTATTTCGTGCGATTCGCCGGGGTGCGTGCCTGGCTCGATCAGATCGTGGAGCTGGCGCGGCGACAGGGGTATGTGGAGACCCTCTTCCACCGGCGGCGCTACATCCCCGAGATCCTCGATCGCAACTTCAATACCCGTTCCTTGGGCGAGCGGCTCGCACAGAACTCTCCCATCCAGGGCTCAGCGGCTGACCTCATCAAGGTCGCGATGATCCGCATACATGAGGCGCTGCCGCGTGAGGGGTTCACGGGGAAGATGCTCCTCCAGGTTCACGACGAACTCGTCTTCGAGTGTCCACCGGACGAGGTCGAGGCCCTCAGCGCGATGGTTCGGCGGGAGATGACCTCGGCGGTCGCCCTCGCTGTCCCCCTCGTGGTGGATATCGGGACCGGCGCGAACTGGGTGGAGGCGAAGGCGTAACGCGACGCGCGCAGGTCGCGCGCGCGATCATCCCTCGTGCGAGGCGAGTTCGGCCGGGGCCTCAGCGCGCCCACGGAGTGCGGCGAGTAAGACAAGGGTCAGGAGATAGGGGAGGGCGAGGAAGAGTTGGTAGGGAAGCGCCCACCCCGCCGCTTGGAGGAGATACTGCAGCGCGAAGGCGCCGCCGAAGAGGAGCGCCGCGAGGGCTGTCCCCACCACGCGCCACCGGCCGAGCACCACGATCGCGATCGCGATGAAACCGCGGCCTGCGCTCATCCCCTCGGTGAAGGTGCCCACCTGTGCAAGCACCAGTGTCGCCCCGCAGAGTCCGCCCATGACACCCCCGAAGAGGATCGCCCCCCATCGGATGCGATCCACGGCGATCCCCGCCGCATGGGCGGCGGTTCGTGACTCCCCGATGGCGCGCAGGGCAAGCCCCGTATGCGTGCGCGCCAACCACCAGGCCAGCAGCGGGACGAGGAGATAGAGCAGGTATGTCATCACCGTCTGTGTGAAGAACACCGGTCCGACCAATGGGAGCGAGGAGAGTCCAGGGAGCGCGACCGGCGCAATCGAGGGGGTGCCGAGCGCGGCGCCCTCGAGCCCGAAGACCCCACGGTAGAGTGTCCCGGTGACGCCAAGCCCGAGGAGGGTGAGCGCGGTCCCGGTGATGATCGCATCCGCTTTCAGGCGAAGCACGAAGAGCGCGAAGAGCGCGGCCATGAGGAGCCCCGCCAGTGCGCCACCGAGGAACCCCACCGTGGGGCCCCCGGCGCCCGCGGCGATGAGCCCGCCAAGGCATCCGGCGATGATGATCCCTTCCAGTCCGATGTTGATCACGCCGGAGCGTTCGGTCACCACCTCTCCAAGGGCGGCATAGGCGAGCGGGGTCGCCGTTCGAATCGTCGCATCAAGGAAGGGGATGAGAAGTGCCTCCATCAGCGGCGAGCCTCTGCACCGAGGGTCGCCGCGCCGGCTATCACACGGCGCTGCGATCCCGCCAGTACCCCGAGGATGACCAGGGCGACGATCACCTGCACCACGACGGAGGGGATCCCCGCATCGCGTTGCATCGCACTCGCACCGGCCTCGAGTGCACCGAAGAAGATCGCGCTCACGATGATCCATCCCGGATGCAGGCGGGCGAGGAGCGCGACGGCGATCGCCGTATAGCCATAACCTGGTGAGATCCCCTCATACAGCGCCCACGTCACCCCCCCCACCTCGGCCGCACCGGCGAGACCGGCACAGGCGCCACTCACGAGAAACACACGCAGCACCGTGCCCGCGACAGCGATCCCTCCGGCACTCGTCGCCGCGGAGCGACTGGCCCCGACCGCGCGGATCCGGAATCCGATCGCGGTGCGCGTGAGCACCACCCAGGCGATCCCACAGGCGAGCAGACCGATCACGAAACCGAGATGCAGCCGTTGGCCTGGGATAAGGAATGGCCACTGCGCCGGTCCCGGGATCTCCGCCGACTGGGGATAGATGCGCGTGGGTTCCTGCAAGGGACCGCGCACCATCCAGCTGATCGAGGCGAGTGCGATGAAGTTCAGCATGATCGTGCTGATCACTTCGAGCACCCCGAATCGTTGGCGCACCCACGCCGCGATCCCAGCCCAACTCGCGCCGGCGAGCGCACCGACCAGGGCCATCATAGGGATCACCACGATGCGTGGCACGGCACCGCCCATGGAGCCCATGGACTGCGCGATCGCCGTCGCACTGATCGCCCCCATCAGGAACTGGCCCTCCGCCCCGATGTTCAGCACCCCCGCCCGAAAGGCGAGTGCCACGCCGAGCCCGAGCAGTAACAGGGGGGCGCTGCGCACGAGCGTCGCCGACCAGATCGCATACGACGAGCCGAAGGCGCCATCCCAGAGGGCGAGGAGCGCTTCGGTCATCGCCGCTCCGCCGCAATCTCGCCGCCAGGTCTGTCACTCCCCGTCATCGCCCGAGTGTACGGGGTCCGGTCATTCGGATCGAGTGGTGGCTGTACCTCGGCCACGTGTCCGTCGAAGCACACCACCACCCGCGTCGCCACCGAGAGCACCTCGTCGAGATCGGTCGAGTGGAAGACCACGGCGGGGCGTGGATGCCCACCGAGCGTACGGAGGTCGGCGAGGATCCGCGCCGAGGCGTTGAGGTCGAGTCCACGGGTCGGGTTCTCGACGATGAGAGCCGCGGTCGCGCGACGGCGTTCACGGGCTATGACGAATCGCTGTTGGTTCCCACCGGAGAGGGTCGCCATCGGGATGTCAGGACCCACGGCGCGCACATCGGCGGTGGCGAGGAGGTCGCGCGTGACCCCCCGCCATCGGGACCAGTCCATCCACCCGCGGGCATGGCCCCCCTCGGCGAGCACGAGGTTCTCGGTGAGGGAGAAGGTCGGGATCACCGCGTCGTGTAGGCGATCCTCTGGTACGAATCCGACAACATCAGGGCGGGTGACGCGTCCACTGGTCGGCGCGAGTCGGCCGGCGAGGATGCGGAGGAGCTCGCGTGGGCCAGAGCCTTCGACGCCGATCACCCCAAGGATCTCACCTGGATGGACGGCGAGATCGACGGCGCGTAGGCGAGTCACCCCACGGGCATCCACATAGCTGACGCCATCGAGGCGCAACACCGGCGCATCGGCGATGTGATCGACCATGCGGCGTTCGCTTGATATACGAGCGCTCCTGATCGTGGGACCGACGGTGGATGCCTCCACTGAAGCGGGGGTCGCCCCGGTCCCCGTGCCGGTCCCCGTGAGCGCCTCGATCACATGCGACTCGCTGAGGGCAAGACGGGCGGCGCTCACGACCGTCCGCCCCTGGCGGAGCACCGTGATGTCATCGGCGACGGTGAAGGCCTCGCGCAACTTGTGCGTGATCAGCACCACCGTCCCCCCCGCATCGGCGAACGAGCGCACCCAACGGAGGAGCTCCGTCGCTTGGTCTGGGGTGAGGACCGCCGTGGGTTCGTCGAGGATCAGGATCTGCGCCTCGCGTACGAGTGCCTTGACGATCTCCACACGCTGTTGGGCGCTCACCGCGAGATCACGCACGCGGGCCGTAGGGTCGACCGGGAGACCGGTTTTCGTCGCCACCTCGGCGATGCGGGCCGCCGTCGTGCTGGCGTCGAACCTGCCCTGCCCTCCGAGCGCGATGTTCTCGGTCACCGTCATCGCTGAGATCAACATGAAGTGCTGATGCACCATCCCGATCCCTTGGGCGATCGCGTCCGCGCTCGACTGGAAGCGCACCGGGGCGCCGTGAACACGGAGGGTGCCGGCATCAGGTGTGAGCCACCCGAAGGCTGCGCGCATCAGCGTCGACTTGCCAGCGCCATTCTCGCCAAGGATCGCGTGCACCGTGCCGCGGCGGATCGTGCAGTGCGCCCCGTCGAGTGCGGTCACCGATCCAAAGCGGACGGTGATCCCCTCAAGTGCGAGTGCCTCCTGATCGCGCGGAGTCGCCACCACCGGCTCGGTCGACACCGATCGTGTCACAGCCCGGTCGGTGCGTCGATGAAGGTCCAGGGAAGTCCGAACCGCTCCTGCAGATGGGCCGCGACCGCGCGTACGCCAAGGGTCTCGGTGGCGTAGTGGCCGGCGTAGATGATGACGAGGCCGCGTTCCGCCGCCTCCACCGCGCTCCAGTGTGGTCCCTCTCCGACGATGAGCGTATCGATGCCGGCGGCGTACGCCTCGTGGAGCGTCGAGACCTGCGCGCCAGCCCCGGAGCAGATCGCCCAGCGACGAGTGCGATGCCCAGCGGGGATCGTGGAGATCACCGTGTGATGTCCCCATGGAATGGCCCATTCGCGTACCCGCTCGGCGAGTGCCGACGTCTCCAGGTCCGCGGTTCCCTGCACCCCGCAGTGGATCTGTTGGTACGCCGCGAAGCCAGCCGTCACGGTGAGATCCAACTCGCTCGCCAACAGGCGTGAGTTGCCAAAGGTCTCGTGCGCGTCGAGCGGGAGATGCGCCGAGTAGAGCGCTACATCGGCGTCGAGCAGCGCCCGGATCCGCGCGTAGTGCATCCCGACCAACGGCTGTAGGCCGCTCCAATAGAGTCCGTGGTGGACGAGGAGCAGCGTCGCGCCGTCGGCGATCGCGGCGTCGATGGTGCGCTGCGAGGCATCGACCGCGGCTGCGACGCGTGTGATCGGGCGCCGACACTGCACCTGGAGCCCATTGAGGGCCGGCGCATAGTCCGGTGTGCTCGTGGTCGCGAGCAGGGTATCGAGGTGGGTGACGAGCGCGTCGAGCGGGACGCTCGCGAGCGGCGTGCGCGACATCGGTGTGCTCGACATCGGGGTGCTGGGCGTCGATCCACTCATCGCGGTATCAGCACGGGACGCCCACCTGCGGCGAACTCTGCGCGTACCGAATCCATCTTGGCGCGGACCTGCTCTGGGAGTGGTGGTGCGGTCGGGTTCGGGACCCACCGGACCACCTCGCTCGCTGTGGCGAAGCGAAGGGTCGGCCCCTGCACGGTGTTGGCTTGGCGCTGACGGGCAAGGAGAAGGAACGCGTGTGGGATGTCGATCAGGACCGAGCCTAAGGTCACCTCGGGGGCGAGCCCATTTTGGTCGGCATTCGACCCGATCACCCAAGCCCCCTTTGCCTGACGCACCGCCTGGAAGACACCGAGTCCGGCGGCATCGGCATTCTGATAGATGACATCCGCCCTCTGGCTCAGTTGGGCGAGTGCCTGTTCCTTCCCCGCGCTCGCATCGTCCCAGTTCCCGATATAGGCGGTGAGGAGTCTGATGTCGGGGCGCACGAGGCGGGCACCAGCGAGGAAGGCCTCGAACCCGAGCTTCACTGGGGGGAGCTCCGTCCCACCGATCGCTCCGATCACCCCCGTCCGTGTCATGGCGGCAGCCGCCATCCCGGCGAGATAGGACGGTTCGTCGAAGGCGAAGGAGAGCGCGACGACATTCGGCCCGGCCCCTTCCCCGCCGGTGGTGGCGAAGAGGGTCTGTGGGAACTGCGGCCCTACCCGGCGCGCGGCATCTTGGAATTCGAAGCCGTGGCCGATCACGAGGTCGAACCCCTTCGCGCCGTACTGCCGGAAGTTCTCCTCGAACTCTGCCGGCGTCTTGGTCTGGATATGGCTGATGGATGCGCCAAGGGAGTCGCGCATCCGTTCGAGCCCCTGATAGGCAGTGGCATTCCAGGCCTGATCCGAGATCGGCCCCGGGGTAAGGAGTGCCACCCGGAAGGCGCTGGCATCTGCGTTTGGGCGATTCTCCCCGGAACATGCCGCGAGATATAGAATGGCGATGTTGATAAAACCAAACACACACCGACTTTTCGGCCAATAATACATAACTAAACCTTTATTTTACAACGTTGTTAACGCACAAATAAAACAAATGAACACCAATCAGTCTTTGTGGAACGCTGTGGAACACTTGGATATAGATACATGATGCTGGTTTCTAGATGTCTTTATGGTGCATTGAGGTCGCCGAGTCCTGCTCCACCGAGGAGTTCCATCACGCGCTCGAAATCATCCGCCGAGTAAAAGGGGATGCGGATCTCACCCTTGGCGGCCCCGGACTGGGCGATCTTCACGTCGCTGCCGAAACGGCGACGTAGGGCGTCTTCGATCCGCTTCACTTCAGCGGACCGCGCGTCTGCCCCTGTCGTGGCACGCGACTTCTTCGCGTGTGTGGTCTTGGTGGGATTCCCCTCGCGCACGCGACGCTCCACCTCACGTACGGAGAGGCCTTCGCTGACGATCTCGCGTGCGAGATCGGCCATCCGCGTCTCGCTCCCGGCGCCGAGGAGTGCGCGCGCATGCCCGATGGTGATCTGACCCTCCCACACCAGCCGTCGTACCGAAGCGGGGAGGGCCAGCAGGCGCAACATATTCGCGACCGTCGACCGATCCTTGCCCACGATCTCCGCGACTTCCTGCTGCGTGAGATCGAAATCAGCGATCAACTGTTGGAAGCCTTCGGCCTCTTCGATCGGATTGAGATCGGCGCGTTGCAGGTTCTCGACCATCGCGAGCGAGAGGAGCGTCTTATCATCGACCTCACGCACGATCGCGGGGATCTCGCTCCAGCCGAGTCGTTGTGAGGCGCGGAAGCGTCGCTCACCGGCGATGAGTTCGAATCCGCCGGTGCGTGCGGGCCGCACGGTCACCGGTTGCAGGAGACCACTGACGCGGAGCGAGGCTTCGAGATCGGCGAGCTCCTCCTCTTTGAATTCTTTGCGGGGCTGTAGCGGGTTCGGTCGGATCGTCGAGAGCGGGATCGTCCGAAAGGGGATCGAGGCGTCGGTGTTTGCGGTGACCTCGGTCGGCGCGGGCGCCGTTGCCATGGGGACGGGATCCTGGCGGACGGGGGCCTTGGCGAGAAGTGCTTCGAGACCACGGCCGAGTCGGCGGCCCTTGTCGGTAGTCATGGTATTTCTTCGTAAGTTGTTGCTGTTAAATCACTTAGATAACTTCTTCGTGCGTTCGACCAACTCGCGGGCCACTTCCATGTACGATTGGGCGCCGATGGAGGCGACATCGTACAGAATGATCGGTTTCCCGAAGCTTGGGGCTTCGGCGAGGCGCACATTTCGCGGGATGACCGACTGGAAGACCTTGTTCCCGAAGTACTCGCGCGCGTCCGCGGCGACCTGGCGGGAGAGATTGAGACGGGAGTCGTACATCGTGAGTACCACCCCATCGACCTCGAGGGAGGGGTTCACTCCCTGCTGGAGGATCGTGATCGTGCTGAGGAGCTGCGAGATCCCCTCGAGGGCGTAGTACTCGCACTGCAGGGGGATCACCACCGCGTCGGCTGCGGCAAGCATGTTCACCGTGATGAGCCCAAGGGAAGGGGGGCAATCGATCAGGATGAAGTCGTAGCGATTGCGGACGCGGTCGAGGCCTCGGCGCATCGCCCGCTCCCGGTCCTCTTCCCCCACGAGTTCCACCTCTGCCCCCGCGAGGTCAGGGGTGGCGGGGAGGACGTCGAGATGCTGGAACTGGACCGAGGGGACGATCGCCGTCTCGATCCGGGCCGGATCCAGGAGGACGTCGTAGGTTGTCTCGCGGATCGCTTCCCGGTCGAGACCGATCCCGCTCGAGGCATTCCCCTGGGGGTCGCCATCGACCAAGAGGGTGCGTTGCTCGGCGGCCGCCAGTGAGGCAGCTAGGTTCACGGCGGTCGTCGTCTTACCGACGCCACCCTTCTGATTTGCGATTGCCAGGATACGGGCCACGGACACCTAAAAAGGTCGGGGGGTGGAATGGCGAATATACCGCCCAATGCCCTCACATCCTAGACCGAGTGTTCCACGTGGAACCTTTGGGGAGGACTGCTGGAGGCTGACGGCTGGAAGCTGGAAGATGCTTGCCTTTAGCCTCCAGCCTTGAGCCTTTCTCTAGTTCACGCGATGGCCTAAGTGTGTATGGGGTGGAGAGTTTCACATGGAACAGAAGAAATTTTCTTTTTTATGTGTCACTATTAAATCACTACAACGACACAAAAAAATCATTTTAATGTTTAAACCTCCAGCCTTGAGCCTTCAGATTCTTCCCCCCCTCCCCAACTCCAACACGAGATTCTGCAGATCCGCCGGGCTCACGCCGGGGATACTCGCCGCCTGCGCCAGCGTCGCCGGACGCCGCGTCCCCAGCTTCTGCCGAGCCTCCACACTCACCGTCAGCATGGAGTCGTACACCGCGTCCTCCGGGAGGATGATATCCCCCATCCGACGCAACCGGTCCGCCGCCGCGCGCTCCCGCGCGAAGTATCCCGCGTACTTCACCTCGAGATCGGCCGTCCGCACCGCCTCGGCGTCGAGTGACTCTCCCACACCCGCGGCACGCAGTAACTCGACGAGCGCCACCTTCTGCCGCTTCGCGACCTCGACGATCGGTACCGCATGGAGGAGCGCGCGCTCACCCACCGACGCGAGCACCGGATCGGCCTGCGCCGGCGTGATGCTCGTCGTGCGCGCGAGGGTGAGCGCGGCCTGTTCATCCGCGAGCCGCCGCTCCGCGCACGCGCGCTCCTCTGAGGTGAAGAGCCCCAAGTGCGCTGCTGTCGGATAGAGCCGCTGCACCGCGTTGTCCTGCCGCACGGTGAGACGGAACTCGGAGCGCGAGGTGAACAGCCGATACGGCTCATCGACGCCGCGCGTGACGAGATCGTCGATCAACACCCCGATGTACGAGCCCTCTCGGCCCAAGATCACTGGCTCGAGGTCGAGGGCATGTGCCGCCGCGTTCAGCCCCGCGACGACCCCCTGCCCTCCCGCCTCCTCGTACCCGGTGGTCCCGTTGATCTGCCCCGCGAGGAAGAGCCCCGCACAGGGACGCGTCGCCAGCGTCGGATGGAGCTGCGTCGGCGGCACATAGTCGTACTCGATCGCATAGCCGGCCCGCGTCATCACCGCGCGCTCGAGCCCCGGGATCGACTGCAGGAGCGCGAGCTGCGCGTCCACCGGCAACGAGGTCGAGAGCCCATTCACATAGAGCTCGTGCGTGTCCAATCCC
>CAXRBM010000040.1:0-2215 GCA_964228675.1 Gemmatimonadaceae bacterium | reverse complement strand
GCGATCCTCGGCTTGGAGGACCAGACGTGCGTCGATTCCTCCGCGACCTCGGCCATCCAGATCGCGTCCAGCGCCGGGTCGAAGTCATCGAAGACCGCAGCGGTGGGATCGAGCTGATCCCCGAGCATGAGGACGAGATGACGCAGTGGGCGGCCCATGCCGAAATCTAGGGGACATCTTGCCGGGGCTCCGGTCCGTGTGCCCTTTTCAGGATGCCCGCGCCCGGTCGACCCATATCGACTCCCATCGTGAACGTCGGCTATCGCTCCACCAACATCTGGGTGGTCGGTGCCGGGAGCACGCGGCTCCTCGTCGACCTCGGATGGGTGGGGATGATGGGTGCGCTCCAGCACGAACTCCGGCGGAAGGACATCCCACTCGATGCGATTCGCGCAGGGTTCGCGACACACTACCACATCGATCACGCTGGCTGCGCGGAAGATCTCAAACAGCGCGGCATGCCACTCTGGGTCTTTGAGGAGCAGGTGCCGTACCTCACCGGGCTCTCCCGTTGGGTCAAGCCAGGCGAGCCCTTCACGCCCATCCGCTCGGAGGGGAACGTCGTCATCCGTTGCATGGATTCGCGGGCGCGACTCGCTGCGCTCGATATCGCCGGCGAGGTGATCCCCACCCCGGGCCATTCACCCTGTAGCGTCTCCCTCGTGCTCGATACCGGCGACTGCTTCACGGGGGATCTCACGCCGGAATCGATGGTGGGGCCCGAGGATCCACAGGTCATCCGTGCCAGCTGGGATCGGCTCCGGTCTCTCGGGGCGCGGATGGTCTATCCGGGGCACGCCACTCCCTATTCGATGCCGCCAGCCTAGTCTTCACACGAGCCACAGGTCGTGATGGCATTCCCCAATTCCCTCACTCAGGACTCGCCCATGCGCCGCTCCCTCTTCGCCGCCACGCTCCTCGCCTCGTTGTGCCTTCCCACGGTCGGCGTGGCGCAGGGTGGCGCCGACCTCTTGCGTCGCATGGCGGACGGGCCGGAGGTCGCCGCGCCGACCTTCCCGGCGCCGACCAATCTCTCCTACAAGGTCTCGTGGGATGTGACCGCAGGCCCGACCGACCCGGCCGAGCTCGTCGCCGGGTTCCGCCGGCCGGCGGGCTTCCTCCGGCAGATGGACCAGCAGGGGGTCCCACGGAAGAATGTGAAGCTCGCGATCATCGTCCATGGGACGGCGACGCGTTCCCTCCTGAACAACGCAGCGTATAAGTCGGCGACGGGGAAGGACAACGCGAGCATCGCCCTGCTCGAGGCGCTCAACGAGGCCGGGGTGCAGATCATCGTCTGCGGGCAGGCGCTGATCAATCGCAACGTCCCGCGCGCCGAGCTCCTGCCGTTCGTGAAGGTGGCGACCTCGGCGACCGCCGCGCGCGCGATCCTCGCGGCGCAGGGGTACGCGACCTGGTCGGAGTAGACCGATCGGCTGGGGGCGCCGCGATCGGCGCCCCCGATCGTCAGGGCCGGTAGCCCGGTCCGCGCACGACCTGACCGGGCTTGGCCCCGGTCTGCTGACCCGCGCGCACCACGGCGACCCCGTTCACGAACACATCCCGCACCCCGGTCGAGAGCTGATGCGGTTGCTCGAAGGTCGCATGAGCGGTGATCGTCGTGGGATCGAAGACGATCACATCGGCCTTGAGGCCGACCTTGAGGACGCCGCGATCGGTGAGGGAGAGCCGCGTCGCGACCGCAGATGACGCTTTGCGCACCGCATCCTCGAGGGTGAGCACGCCCTCCTCGCGCACGTACTTGCGGAAGATGCGCGGGAAGTTGCCGTAGGCGCGCGGATGGGTCGATCCGCGCGCCGTCGCTGGATCCTGGGCCCCGGCCTCGGTCCCGAACTTCATCCACGGCTGCTTGAGCTGGAGCCGCATGTTTTCCTCGCTCATCAGGAAGAGGATCTCCCCGAGGCCGAGCGACTCCGCGACGTTGAGATCGATGATCGCTTCGGGCCAGGTGGTGCCGAGGGCGGCGGCGATCTCCGAGAGGCGCTTCCCTTCGAAGCGCTGCAGTTCGGGCTGCCGGAACCCGACGACCAGCACCCCCACCGGACCGGCGATCTCGCAGAGGTTCTCGTCCCCGGCGTCACGCGCCTGCATCTCCGCGACCATCGTCGCGCGGAGGGCGCGATCCCTGAGGTTATCGAGGAGCTTACCTCCCTCGGCGTACTTGGGTGGGATGCAGCTCGCGAAAGAGTTCCCA
>CAXRBM010000039.1:0-7405 GCA_964228675.1 Gemmatimonadaceae bacterium | reverse complement strand
CGCGAGTGGGAACTCGAGCCTCGCGAGCATGTTCGTGATCTCCCCGAGCGATGGCCGGGAACGCATCAACTGGAAGCGCGAGGCGATCGAGGTCGTCCCACGCGGCGGGTTCCGCGCGCAGACCACCTATCGCGTGCTCCTACTCCCGGGGATGGGAGATCTGCGGGGGAACTACGCGCCGGAGGGACTCGATCTCGTCTTCTCCACCGGCCCGGTGATCTCGAGTGGGACGATCACCGGCGCGCTCTTCGACTGGCCGGCTGGCAAGGCGGCGGGCAATGCCCCGCTCGAGGCCTTCTCCCCGAGCGACACCCTGTTTCGGTGGCGCACACGCTCCGATTCGACAGGCCGCTTCTCCCTCTCCTACCTGACCCCTGGCACCTACTACCTGCGTGGCTGGGTCGATCAGAACACGAATGGGATGATCGATGCGCGCGAGGCGGTCGATACCGCGACCGTGCGTGTCGACTCGTCGGCGACGATCGATCTCTATGCCTTCGCGCGCGACACGATCGGCCCGCGCATCGAGCAGGTGGAGATCGTCGATTCGGTCGCGCTGCGCATCAAGTTCGATCGTCCGACCGCGGTCGATTGGGTGCCAACGGCGGAGACACTGCGCCTCCTCCGCGCCGATAGCACCGAGATCCCGCTCGGGCTGCTCCTCGCCGGCGAACCGCTGGATACGGCGATCGCACAGGCACGGGCCGCGCGTGCGGCCTTCCGAGACTCCATCAGCAAGGACTCCTTGGCACGGGATACGACGGCACGCGACAGTGCGGCCGTGGAACCGGCCCCCACAGACTCCGTGCCGCGCGATACTCTCGCGCGTCCGGCGGATCGTGGCGCTGCGCCGGCACCGGGCGATCGCCTCACCCGGGAGCGGCTGGTGCCGGCCCTCGCCGATTCGCTCCAGATCGACACGGTCCCGTCCCTCCCCCGCCCTGTGATGCAACGGCCGATCCCCGCACAGACCTGGGGCGCGGTGTTGACCGAGCCGCTCCCTCCCGGGCTCTATCGCGTGAAGCTCATTAAGGTGCGAGGGATGAGTGGGGCGGTGCGCGATTCGGAGCGCGAGATCCGTCTGCGCCCACCGCCACCACCCAAGCGCGACTCCACCGCCGCGCCGCGCCCATCGGGCCCCCCTCCGGCGCGTCTGCCATGAGCGTCTCGCCGCGCGCCCTTCCCGCGGTGGGGTTGGTGATCGAGCGTGCGGCGATCCGAGCGCTCGCCGAGCGCTGGACCAAAGCGCTGGTGACCGATGCGGTGCGTGCGATCATCGCCGCCGCCCGCACAGGGAGCGCACTCCCCTCGGACGACCCGGCCTGGGTCGCTGCGATCGACGCGCGACTCACCGAGCAGACGCGCCCGTCGCTCCGTGCTGCGATCAACGCGACAGGGGTCGTCCTTCACACGAACCTCGGCCGCGCCCCCCTCGCCCGCGCTGCGCTCGCCGCGATCGGCGAGATCGCCCACGGCGCGAGCACCCTCGAGTACGACGCCGAGCGCGGAGTGCGCGGGTCGCGCCACACCCACTGCGCACGGCTCCTCTGCGAGCTCACCGGGGCGGAGGACGCCATCGTGGTGAACAACTGCGCCGCGGGACTCGTCCTCGCGCTCCAGGCGCTCTCCGCCGGACGTGAGACGATCGTGAGCCGCGGAGAACTCGTGGAGATCGGTGGGAGTTTCCGCGTCCCCGAGATCATGACCGCGAGCGGGACCACCCTCGTGGAGGTCGGCACCACGAATCGCACCCATGCCGACGATTACCGCCGCGCCCTCTCGCGGCGTACCGCCGCGATCGTCAAGGTGCATCGCAGCAACTTCGTGATCGAGGGCTTCACCGCCGAAGCCTCGGTGCGCGATCTGCGCCCGATCGCGAGCGAGGCGGGGATCCCGCTGATCCATGACTTCGGGAGCGGGCTGATGCTCGACCTCTCCCCGTGGGGTCTCACCGGCGAGCCGACCGTTCCGGAGACGGTGCGCGACGGTGCGACCCTCGTCATCATGAGCGGGGACAAGCTCCTCGGCGGTCCCCAAGCGGGAATCGTCCTTGGGACGCGTGAGGCGATCGGGACGCTGCGGCGTCATCCGCTCGCGCGCGCGCTGCGCGTGGACAAGCTCACCCTCGCCGCGCTCGAGGCGACCCTCGCGCTCTCTCGGGATCCCGCGCGCGCGCGCCGCGAGATCCCAGCGCTGGCGATGCTGACGGAGACGCCCGAGGTGATCCGCGCGCGCGCGGTCGCCGTAGCAGACGCGATCACTTCGGCAACGCGCGTCGCCGTCGAGGCGTGCGAGGCGACCGTCGGCGGGGGCGCCTTCCCCACCGCACGGATCCCATCGTTCGCCGTCACGATCGCGAACGACGCACCGTCGCTCGAGGCGCGTCTCCGCCGTGGTGCGATCCCCGTCGTCGGCCGCATCGCCGAGGGTCGGCTCTGGCTCGACCTGCGGAGCGTCCCCCCCGAAGATGACGCGGTGCTCGTGCCGATGCTCCTCGGTGCGCTGCAGGCGGGAGCGCGCTGACCGCATGCCTCGCCCCGCCCTCCTCTTGGATCGCGACGGCACGCTGATCCATGACGCGCACTACCTGCGCGATCCCGCGCAGGTGCATCTCCTGCCGGGCGCGGTCGAGATGGTGCGGGCCTTCCAGCAGGCGGGGTGGGCCTTGGTCGTCGTCACCAATCAGGCGGGGATCGCTCGCGGGCTGATCACCGAGGCGCAGTACGAGGCCGTACGCGCGCGACTCGATGCACTCCTCGCCGCCGAGGGGATCACGCTCGACCTCTCGCTCCACTGCCCCCATCACCCCGACTTCACCGGCCCCTGTGCCTGCCGCAAACCGGGGACGGCGCTCCACGAAGCCGCGCGTGATCAGCTTGGTCTCGACCTCTCTCGCAGCGTCTGGATCGGCGACCGCTGGCATGATCTCGCGCCGGCGCACGTCTTCGGTGGACGCGGGATCCTCATCCCCAGCGTGGATTCCCCTGCGGACGAGGTGGTGCGGGCCGAACGCGAGGCCGAGGTGGCGCAGTCGCGCGACGAGATCGTGACGCGAGTGCTCGGCGCGTCATGATGTCCACGCGCTCCCCGCACGAGCCCAACGGTAGATTCCCCTCGTGAGCACTCCGCGCGCGCGCCTCGCGATCCTTGCCTCCGGTGGCGGATCCAATCTCCAGGCGATCCTCGATCATCTCCGGCGCCTTGGGGCGGCCTCCCCTGCGGAGGTCGCCCTAGTGATCAGCGACCGCGCCGCGGCCGGGGCCCTCGATCGGGCGCGCACGGCGGGGATCCTCGCGGTGCATCTCCCCGCGAGTGAATCGCACACCCTCGCCGCTCTGCTCGAGGCGCAGGACATCACGCACATCGCCCTCGCCGGATATCTCCGCCTCATTCCCGCCGAGGTGATCGCCGCGTTCGAGGGACGAATCGTGAACGTCCACCCCGCCCTCCTCCCCGCCTTTGGCGGCCCTGGGATGTACGGCCGGCATGTGCATGAGGCGGTGCTCCGCGCTGGCGTCCGTGTCAGTGGCCCCACGGTGCACTTCGTGGATGCTCGGTACGACGAGGGCGCGATCATCGCGCAGCGGCCCGTCCCCGTCAAGGCGGACGATACCCCAGAGACCCTCGCCGCCCGCGTCCTTGCCGCCGAGCACCATCTGTACCCGCGCATCGTCGCCGCCCTCTGTGCGGGCACGATCACCCTCGTAGCCGATGGCACCGTCCGCGGCGCTCAGGAGTTCACCTCCGAGCAGGCCATCCCCGGCGCGCCCTCTGTCCCCTGATCCCTGCCACCTGATGCCCGTCGCGTTGCTCTCCGTCTCCGACAAGTCCGGCCTCATCCCCTTCGCCCAAGGGCTCCGTGACCTCGGCTTCACCCTCCTCTCCACCGGGGGGACCGCGAAGGCGCTCCGCGAGGCGGGGCTCGCGGTCACCGACGTCAGCGAGGCCACGAAGTTCCCGGAGATGCTCGACGGGCGGGTGAAGACGTTGCATCCGGTGGTGCATGGTGGCCTCCTCGCGCGACGCGACCTCCCCACGCACATGGCGGCGATCGCCGCGCATGGGATCGACCCGATCGATCTCGTCTGCGTGAACCTCTACCCCTTCCGCGAGACCGCCGCGAAGCCGGGGATCCACGCCGATGAGGTGATCGAGCAGATCGACATCGGCGGCCCCTCGATGCTGCGCAGTGCGGCGAAGAACTTCGACAGCGTGACCGTCGTGGTCGATCCCGCCGACTATGGCCGCGTGCTCGATGCACTCAGCGGCCTCGCCGCCCCGGCGGCCGATGCCGCGACCACCGAGGCCGTCACGCGGGGCGCGCGCACCCTCCGACGCGATCTCGCCGAGAAGGTCTATGCGCACACGGCCGCCTACGACGCGGCGATCGCCGGGTGGTTCTCCGCGCAGCGTGGGGAGCGCTTCCCCGAGCGCCTCTCGCTCAGCTACGAGCGCGCCCAGTCGCTCCGCTATGGCGAGAACCCTGATCAGGCCGCCGCCTTCTATGTGGAACGGCGCGGCGTCGGGCTCGGCGCCCTCACGCAGCTCGGAGGAAAGGAGCTCTCCTTCAACAATCTGCTCGACCTCGAAGGGGCGATGCTCGCCATCGATCCCTTCGGCACGGAAGTCGCCTGCGCGATCGTGAAGCACACGACCCCGTGTGGGCTCGCGACGGGGCGCACCGCACTGGAAGCGTATCAGAAGGCGCTCGCGTGTGACCCCGTCTCTGCCTTCGGAGGGATCATCGCCTTCTCCGTCCCCGTCGATGAGGCCTGTGCGCAGGCCATCGCCTCCCTCTTCGTCGAGTGCGTGGTCGCCCCCGCCTTCACCCCGGAGGCGATCACCGTCCTCTCCGCCAAGAAGAACGTCCGCCTCCTGCAAGGGAGTGCCTGCGAGGCGGCCCCTTCATTGGATGTGAAGGGGGTTCGCGGCGGCGTCCTCGTGCAGGAGCGGAGCCGCCCCGTGATCGACGCCACCGACTGGACCGTGGTGAGCACCCGCCGCCCGACCGACGCCGAGTCGCGTGACCTCCTCTTCGCCTGGCGCGCGGTGGCGAGCGTGAAGTCCAACGCCATCGTGCTCGCTCGTGACGGGGCGACGATCGGGATCGGCGCCGGCCAGATGTCACGGGTCGACGCCTCCTTTCTCGCCGTGCACAAGGCGCAGGGTGCGGGGCATGCCACTGCCGGGGCCTCGCTCGGCTCCGATGCCTTCTTCCCCTTCCGCGACGGGATCGACCAGGCGGCGACGGCCGGCGTCACCGCGATCGTCCAGCCCGGTGGGTCGGTCCGGGACGCTGAGGTGATCGCTGCCGCGAACGAACATGGCATGGCGATGGTATTCACTGGTCGGCGCACCTTCCGTCACTAGGTTTCACGAGCCCTTCGAGATCCCCCGAGCCGCCCCCGTCATGACGTCACTCGACACCCGCCCGTCCTACCTCGCCGCCACCATCGCGGCGTTGCTGACCTTCGTCCTCTACATCGTCACCCTGTCGCCGGATTCGGCGATGTGGGACACGAGCGAGTACATCGCGGCGGCGTACACCATGGGGCTCCCCCATCCGCCGGGGAATCCCTTCTTCGTCCTGATCGGCCGGGTCTTCACGATCCTCCCCATCGCGCCGAACATCGCGATGCGGGTCAATCTCCTCGCAGCGCTCTCGAGCGCGGTGAGTGCCGGGATGTGGTTCCTGATCACGGAGCGCGTCCTCGTCGGGTGGTTCGCTGAGCGCTGGCAGCGCATCGTCGGCGGCGCGCTTGCCGTCGTGATCGGCGCCACCGCCTTCACCGTCTGGAGCAACTCCGTCGTCAACGAGAAGGTCTACACCGTCTCGCTGGTTGGCATGGCGATCTGTGCGTGGCTGATCGTCCGCTGGTGCGATGAGCCCGAGAGCCCGAAGGCCGATCGGCTGCTCGTCCTCGTCGCCTATCTCTGCGGCCTCGGCTACGCGAACCACATGGCGGGGATGCTCGTCCTCCCCGCGGCCGGCATCGCGGTGCTGATCCGCAAGCCGGCGATCCTCACGCGGTGGCGGTTGATCCTCGCCGCGGTCGGTGCGCTGGTCCTCGGTGCGACCCCGTTCGCCACGCAGCCGATCCGCGCCGCGCACTTCCCCGCGATCAATGAAGGAGAGCCGACCGCCTGCCGTGAGAAACTCGAGGTCGCCTGCACCTTCTCCGACGGGACCTGGAAGGCGTTCAAGTACAACTTCGATCGTGGGCAGTATCAGAAGCCCCCGGTCACCGAGCGCATGGCCCCCTTCTCGGCGCAGATCGGGATGTGGTGGCTCTACTTCAAGTGGCAGTGGCTGCGTGACGCGCACGCCGAGCGCCCCGCGCTCCAAGGCGCGCTCGCAAGTCTCTTCTTCCTGCTCGGGCTCCTCGGCGGCTGGGTGCATTGGCGACGCGACCCTCGAAGCTTCGCCTTCTTCGGTCCGCTCATGCTCACGCTCACGCTGGTGCTCATCTACTACCTGAATTTCAAGTACGGGGCGTCGCAGGCGCCGGAGCTCGGGCAGACGGTGGATCGCGAGGTGCGTGACCGTGACTACTTCTTCCTCTGGAGCTTCTCCGCGTGGAGCGTCTGGGCTGCGCTCGGGCTCGTCTATGTGTGGGAGACGATCGCGGCCGCCTTCGGCCATCAGACGGTGACCGTCGGGACGCAGACGTTCGACCTCCCGACCAAGCGTGGGTGGCTCCTCGCCTCCCCGGTGCTCGCCCTCGCCTTCATCCCGATGTGGGGGAACTGGCAGGCTTCGTCACGCGCCGGCCAGACCGACACCGCCGACTTCGCGATCGACATGCTGAACTCGGTGGAGCCCTACGGGATCCTCGTGACCGTGGGCGACAACGACACCTTCCCGCTGTGGTATGCGCAGGAGGTCCTCGGGGTCCGGCAGGACGTGGTGATCGCGAACACTTCGCTGATGAATACCGAGTGGTACACGCGGCAGCTGATCCGTCGTCCCGTCTTCGAATACGATGAGGCGAAGGGCCCCGCCGCCTACCGCGGGCAGACCTGGGTCAAGCCGACCGGCCCTGTGCTCAAGATGTCATTCGCCGAGGCGGACGCCGTCCCGCTCGGTCAGGAGATCACGCGCCCGGTGGTCTTCCAGAAGGGGAACATCCGCGCGACGATCCAGCCACGCTTCCTGCAGCGTGCGGAGGCCCTCGTGCTCCGCATGCTCAACGACAACGATCAGCGGGCGATTCACTTCAGCCGGACCTCGGCGACGCTCGCGGAGGAGCTCGGCCTCGGCGCCTACGTCGCGATGCAGGGGCATACGCGGAAGGTCTATCCCGATTCGCTCGTCGCCTCGGAGAATCTCATCCCGATGCCCGGCGAGGGGTTCGTCGACCTCGCCCGTAGCACCGCGCTCTGGAAGGAGTTCCGCGCCCCCGCG
>CAXRBM010000038.1:0-2293 GCA_964228675.1 Gemmatimonadaceae bacterium | reverse complement strand
AGGGATTCGACGGGATACCCGAACGCGGTCGCGTCCACCGTCACCGGTGTGCCCGGTCGCCACCCATCCACATCCACCCCGGTCACCTGGGCCGTGGTCACCGCGTCGCTGGCGCCGAATCTCGGTTCCTTGGTGGTATCGGCACTGAGGTAGACCAGGACGCGCCCGTCGATGGGTGCGCTGGAGCGTGTCGCGGGAAAGGTCACAGTGAAGCGCGGACCCTGCGCCTCTGCCGTGAGCGGTGCGACGAGGAGGAGCAGGAGAAAGGCGAGGCGCATAAGACCCTCACGAGTGGCAGATATGGAAAAAGAACGGTCGGGTAGGTACATCGGTCGACGTGCGTCCTACCGCGGGCTCCCCACCACGACCACACCACCCTTCATCACCAAGGTCGGTCGCTGGAGGCGAGTGACGTCGTCGAGGGGATTCCCAGACACAGCGACGAGATCGGCGAGCTTGCCGGTGCTCACGGTGCCGAGGTCCCCCTCGATCCCGAGGAGCCGCGCGCCGTTGAGCGTCCCGATGGTGATCGCCTCCATCGGCGTGGCGCCGAGGATGTCGACCATGTACTTGAACTCCTCGCCATTGCGGCCGTGGATATCGCTCGTGGCATCGGTGCCCAACGCGAAGCGCACGCCGGCACGGTAGGCGGTGCGAAGTCGCACGCGACGCTCTGCCGCGATGCCGGTCGCCTTCTTCACGGCGTAGGGCGGGACGCCCTTCGCGGCGCCGTCGCGTACTATCTCCTCGAGGATGATCAGGGTCGGCACGAGATAGGTGCCGCGCGCCTTCATCTCGGCGATCGCGGTATCGCTCACGAGCGAGCCATGGTCGATGCTCGCGACGCCGGCGCGCACCGCGGCCAGGAGGCCATCGCCGGCGTGCGCGTGGGCCATCACCTTGCGGCCCAACCGCGCGGTCTCGGTGACGGCGGCGCGGAGCTCCTCCTCCGTCATCTGCGGTGCTCCGACGGCGTCGCCGACCGAGAGGACCCCACCGGTCGCGACGATCTTGATCTGATCGGCGCCGTATTTGACGTTGAGTCGCACCTGGCGACGCATGGCATCGGCGCCGTCGACGATCGCGCCGGTCCCCGGGAGATCGAGGAAGGGGCTCCAGCCATTCACATCGGCGTGACCACCGGTGGTCCCCAAGGCGGGGCCCGAGGCGTGGATGCGTGGGCCCGGGATGAGGCCGCGGGTGATGGCGTCACGCACGGCGACATCGACGTAGCCGAGCGACCCGGCCTCGCGCACCGTGGTAAATCCCGCCTCGAGGGTCTTGCGGGCGTTGATGGTCGCATAGATCGCCCCGTGCGCCGGGGTCTCCCGCAGCGCGGCCAGGTCACCGCCGTCGTTGTCGATGGAGGTGAGGTGGGTGTGAGCGTCGATGAAGCCGGGGAGGAGGGTCTGTCCGGCGAGATCGATCGTCCGTGCTCCGGCGGGGATCCGGATCTGTGCTGCCGGGCCCACGGCGGTAATCCGTTCGCCTTGGACGAGGACGATGGCGTTGGGGATCTGGGTGCCGTCGCCGATGATCACGCGATCCGCACGGAGGGCGGTCACCTGGGCCGATTGGGCCGGGAGGAGTGTGGCGGTGCAGAGTCCGGCCACGAGGCGTAGGGAAGAGAATCGCATCCCGGAAACGTGCAGCGGGATGTCCGACCTCCGATAGTAGGCGACAAGGCGCCATTTGACACCCTGACATTCGGACCCCACGATATCCCGGAGGCTCGAGCGGCACCTATCCTTCGTCGGGGAGGGGCACTGTGATGCGTATCCTAGGAATCAGTCTGATGATCCTCCTCGCGTCAGGTCAGGTGGAGGGACAGTCGCGGGGACTGACGCTCGATGCCGAGCCGGGCACCGTGCGGGTCACGGCGGTACGTGCCGCCACTCCGGGCGCCCGCGCCGCCCTGCGGGCCGGGGATGTCATCGAGCGGATCGTGGATGAGCGCTCGGGGACGGCGCTCGCGACCACGCCATCGGAGATCCTGACACGGCTTCGCGGTGAGGGAGCCCTCTCCCTCGTCGTCCGGCGAGGGGCGCAGACCGTCATCGCGCGTCTCGAGGGAGAGGGTGGGCCGAGTGTCCCCGCCTTCGACGAGCAGACCTCGGTCCCCTCGTTCGATCGGCCGACGACCGTTCCCTCGTTCGACCGACCGACGAGCGTCCCGTCCTTCGACCGCCCCGTGGCCGTCCCCTCGACTGGAGGATCCACGACCGTCCCGTCCACGGATCGCCCGCCGAGCCAGCGACCCTCCGCCACGACCGAGCTCGCCCAACCCACTCCT